>DATEQL010000547.1:0-11119 GCA_035272665.1 Allostellaceae bacterium | reverse complement strand
GTGGTTTCTCTGCCGGGCATGATGACCGGGCAGATTCTCGGCGGGGTGCCTCCGGCCGAGGCGGTCAAATACCAGATCCTCGTCATGTTCCTGATTGCGGGGGGCACAGGCTTGGGAGCGGTAACGGCGGTGCTCGGCGGCATTTACCGCCTCACCGACGGGCGTCACCGCCTCCGTCTCGACCGGCTAACCGCGCCGAAGGCCAGCTAACGAACATCGTCCGGCCAGGCGGCCCGTGGCCCCGACGCAAGCCGGATCAGGGATTGTCAGTCATGTTAGGGGCCGATATCATAGCGGCGGGGTCGAGGCAGGCACTCCGTTAGACGGCCTATCCGTCCAAGCTCTGCGCCTCTCGCCGAGCGAGGAGTGCGCTGCGCACGGATGGACCCAATCCAAGCTCTATTTTCGCTTCTGAACTTAACGACGCGATCGGTGCGTAACGGCACCGTCTGCTGCCGTTGTTCGGCGCACACGGGTGGCGAGGTGATCAAGGAAATGATATGGCCGATGTAAAGCACCATAAAATCGCGGTTCTCTGGCGCGGCGATCCCGAAGGACGGCGAACCGCAACTCCCCGGAACAATCGCTTTTACCGCGTATTCGAAGAGCTGGCAGCACTTGGCATTGATGCCGAGCCCACCGTTTATGACGACGACATCGCCAGTGAGGCGCGCGAGCAACTCTTAGCCGTTGATGGGGTGCTCGTGTGGGTTGATCCGATCCACGAAGGGAAGACCCGATCTGTGCTCGATGCGATGCTGCGTGATGTAGCGTCGCGTGGACCTTGGGTCAGCGCGCACCCCGAGGTGATCCTCAAGATGGGTGTCAAAGAAGTCCTGCACCGTACCAAGCATCTTGGATGGGGCACGGATACCCACCTTTATCGCACGGCGGCTGACTTCACCGGGGTGTTCCCTTCACGGCTCCGATCGGCCGGCCCGCGTGTCCTCAAGCAGAACCGGGGCAATGGCGGGCAGGGAGTTTGGAGGGTAGAACTGATTTCCGAGTTGGCTGGTAACGCGAGTGTCGTGCGCGTGCTGCATGCACAGCGCGGGAGCAAGCCCGAAGAAATGCCGCTTGCGGAGTTCATGGTACGCTGCGGGTCCTATTTCGCCTCCGACGGATGCATCGTGGACCAACCGTTTCAGCCGCGCCTGCCCGAAGGCATGATCCGTTGCTACATGGGTGTCGACAAGGTGGTTGGCTTCGGGCACCAACTCATCAAGGCGCTGATACCGCCGCCGCCCGAAGGCCCGGATTCCCCAGGCGCGCAGCCCGGTCCGCGTATCATGCATGGCGCTGACGCGGAGCAATTTCAGGGGCTCAGGGAAAAGATGGAAGCCGAGTGGACACCGCAGATGATGGAGGTGCTGGGCATCGACGCCGCGTCGCTTCCGATCATCTGGGACGCCGACTTTGTCTATGGACCACGCACGTCGTCGGGTGAAGACAGCTATGTCTTGTGCGAGATCAACGTCAGTTCGGTCTTCGCGATCCCGGATCAAGCACCCGCAGCTATCGCGCATCTGACATTGAGCAGGTTGCGCATCGCATGAAGCGGAATGGCATGCGCCGGCCGGGCAGCCCGTCCGGCACCGGCACTCACGGGTTAGAGATAAGCATCCGCCTTATCCGGATTTGCATCACCCTCACAGCATGGGCAGTGTGAGGGTGGACCAAACGCCCTCTCGATGCCGGGAAGGTCGCAAATGACTCAGGCGGCAGCGCAAGAGCAGGACGTGGAGCAGTCTGTTCCTCTCGCTTCGCTCTTCACCGCGTTCCTCACCGTCTCGCTCTGCGGTTTCGGTGGCGGCCTCGTCTGGGCACGCCGGATCGTCGTTGAGAGCCGCCGGTGGATCAGCGACAGGGAATTTGCCGACATCGTGAGCCTTTGCCAGTTCATGCCCGGGCCGAACATCGTCGGCATCGCCGTGTGCGTCGGGGCGAAGCTGCGGGGCACGCTCGGGACAATCGCCGCGACCTGCGGCTTCCTTGTAATCCCGTGGGCGGTCGGCCTCTCGCTTGGCTTGTTATACCTTAAATATACTCACCTGGCGGTCCTCCGGAACATCCTCGGCGGGATTGCTGCGACGGCCGCCGGGCTTCTGATCGCAACCGGCATAAGGCTGCTGATGCCGCATCGCCGCCGCCCGGCAGCCCTGCTTTTTGCCGCGCTCGCCTTCGGTCTCATCATCTTCGGCAGACTGCCGCTTCTGATCGTTCTATTTGGCCTGGTTCCGCTCAGCATTGCCGTCGCCGGCCTCGAAAACGCGAGAGCACGATGAGCGACCCTTCTGCCGCGATCGCGCTGACCGCACATCTTGCCCTGGTATCGTCGATCAGCTTTGGCGGCTTCCCCACCGTCCTGCCGGATGTCCGCAACTTCGTCGTCGGCACTCATGGTTGGATGACCGATCAGGAGTTTGCCAATTTTTTTGCAATAGCCCAATCCATCCCCGGGCCGAACATGATCCTGATGATGAGTTTTGTCGGGTGGAAGGTGTGGGGATTTTCCGGAGCCGTCGCGAGCGCGTTTGCCACCTCCGGGCCGCCTTGCGCCATCTACTTCGCCGGGTATCGCTTATGGGATCGGTTCCGCGACGCGCCATGGCAACGGATCGTCCGCCTCGGCCTGGTGCCGGTAACCATGGGGATCGTCATCGCCAGCGGTGCCGTGATGGCGCGTGCGGCGGACACCGGATGGCGGACTGCTGGGCTCACGATTGCCGCGGCCGCCATCACGCTTGCAACACGGTTCAATCCCATGTGGATGCTGCTCGCGGGCGGTGCTCTCGGCGGTCTCGGCCTGCTCTGATGCGGCCTCCAGCGACATTCGCCCGCTTTCAATTGATCAATCCCCTACCGCCGTGGCCTCCTCGGGCGGACGCACCTTCTGAAACTTGATCAGCAGCAGGATGTCGTAGACGCCCTTGATGACACCGCCGATCAGCAGCGGCCAGCCAAAGGTTGAAAGCGTCAGCAGATAGCCCGAGATCATCGAGCCTGCCGCCCAGGCGAAGGTTTTCGGGACCGCCGTGATGCTCGCGGCGGCCGGCCGTTCAGGCGGCGTGACGACCGCCATCACGTACGAGGTCCTGGTTGGCACGTCCATCTGTGACAGCGCGCTGCGCGCGAGCAGCAGCGCGATCGCGGTCGCAAGATTGGGCGCGAAGGGGATCAGGATTAACAAGATGTTCGACGGCAGATGGGTGAACACCATCGTATTAATGAGCCCGATGCGCGCGGCGATCGGCACGGCGACGAGGTAGGAGACCGCCGAGCAAAGGCTGCTCCAGAACAGGATCGCCGCGGTTGTCGTCACCGAAACCTGGAAGGCCTGGTAGAGCCAGAGCGCCAGCAGCGACTGCACCAAAAAGCCGGTGCCAAACGAATCCATGCCGAAGAGAGCCGCCATGCCGTACACGAGCCGCTTTGATTGCTGCAGCGGCGCCTTCGGCGCTTCGTCGGCGACCTCGACCGCTGGAGACAGCGGCCGGTACAGCAGGAACGCCACCAACCCCAGCCCCGCATAAAGGCTGAACATCAGCCGCATCGCGGCCACCCGGGTGCAGCCCGTCCACGCGGTCATGAAATCGGGAAGCGCCGCAGCGAGCACGCCGAGCGCTGTCGCGCAGGAGCCGATGACGCTGTAGCGCGCGAACAGCGCGGTTCTCTGCCGGGCGGCGATCGTCTGAGTTAATACAGTCTGCTCGAGCGGGACGAAAATGCTGGCGTCGCCCGAAGTCGGGTTCATCGTGCCGACAAAGGCGATGACGAGGAGCGGCCAGAAATCCGTGATGCCCGCAAAGCCGGCCCCAGTCGCCGCCATCAGCACCGCCGCGGCGAGGAGAAGCAAGCGTCGGGAATGCCGGTTAGCGATCCACCCGACCCAGAGTGTCAGCAAGGCGGTGCCGATCAGCGTCCTGGTCACGATGGCACCAATCGCGAGCGCGCTGAACCCGAGTTCGACAAGGTAGATGGGAAGCAGCAACGCGACAAAGCCATCGCCAAACGCCCGCACGCCGCGCGCCGCCAGGACACGCAGCGCATCGGCCGAGGCCCCCCGAGGCATCGGCCGCCACCACTCGTCGCCGGTCGCCGATCGGCCGCGCATTAGTGCACTCCGTGCAGCGCCGCGGCGATCAGGCGCGACAAGATATCGGGTCCCTTCGTGACGCCGAAGGAGAAGGTCACCCCGGCGCGGATCTCGGCCTCGGTGTGGTCATTGACCTGCGCTCCCCGCAGTCCGAAGTCGACCGCAATATTGTCTTGCACCTGCCAGATCGCCCCGATCAGCGCGGAGTGGGTTCGAAACTGGCCGACATCGCGTTCGTAAAAGATCTCGGAGACGGGTCGTACTGCCCAGTCATGCGGGCCCTCGATGATCGCGTCGAGAAAGTAATCGGCCTGCTGCTCGCGGGTAAGCTCAATTTGAGCATTGAGGTGGACCGTTCCCCAGTCCCAGCGCTGCGAGACGATGCCGGTAAGGATCGCTCCAGTCCCATGTTCGTCATTGATCCCCGGCAACAGAATGCCGAATTCGGTTGCGATACTGGGCCCGGGCTTCTCCTGCAGGCTGCCCTCGCGCAGCACGCTTTTGAGAAGGGCCTCGCTTTCAATCAGGCTCACCGCGGGAGTGCCGGCGGTCAGACCGTGAGCGACATCGCCCTCCAGCGATGCTTCCCAGCCCGGTGCGAAACCGTAATTTACCCTCACATCAGGAGCGAACAGCGAGCGATCGGCTCCGTCGCGAAGGTACTCGACCGGGCCGAGCTCGATTTCCATTTCGCCCGTTTCGGCCACGGCCGCATCGGTCCCGTCGAATGGACGATAGGCCTCCGCAGAGCCGCACCAGCAGGCAAGTAGGGCCGCCGGCACCAGCGCAGCGACGCCCCTGACCCCTTTCATGGCGCGGGACGGAACACCCAAATCGCCGCCGGCTCGCTCGATCTCGTCCGCACCGCCACAAACAACCGGTCGAGCTCGGGAACGAAAAGTGACGTCCGCGCTCCCGATACCGTCAACGCGCGCGCAAGCTGCCGATAGCCGGCCTCGTCCTGCTCGAGCACATCGACCACTCCCTCGCCGCAACTCACATAGAGGCGGCGGCGCCTGGCATCGACGAACACGTCATCGGCGTCACCGCAGGTTTCGAGCTTGGCCACGACATGTCCGTCCTGGCTCGAAAGCGCCGTGAAGGTCGGCGGGCTGCGAAAAACGACGAGAACCCGGTGCGCTTCAGCGTCGATCGCCATCGGGAAATTCGATTTCACTCCCGGCGTCGGCAACGATCGGGAGGCGCCCGTGGCGAGGTCCACGACCGCGATCTTGTAGGCGTTCGGCACGTTGACAAAGACCTGGGTCCCGGGCTCGTCGATCTGGAAACCCTCCGGATGGGCCTTGAGAGGAATTTCGGCGGTCTTGCTGCGACTTGCCGGATCGATCACGGCGAGCGCACCCTTGCCGTAGCCCACCAGCACCCGGTTGCGCGGCGCGTCGATCCGCACATTATCGGCGTCGTTGCCGAGCTCAATGCGCCGACCGGCGCGAGATCCTCGCCGCCCAGCGCCCGCACCGAGCCGTCGCCGCCATTGGCCACATAGACGCTGTCGGAGGAGGGAACATACGCCACCCCCTGCGGCTCGCTAAAGCCGCTGATCGTGCGCATCGTCTTGCCGGCTGCCAGATCGACCACGCCCAGGCTGTTGTTGCCGAGCTCGGCAACAAACAGCCGCCGCCGCTTCAAGTCGATATCGAGGTGATCGATCCGGCCGCTCACCTGCCCGAGCGGGATCTTCGCCTCGAGTACGAGAGGCGCGCCCGCCGCCGTCTGCGCCACCAAAGTGCCGGGCCACATCAGGCTTGCCGCCAGCAGAATCGCCCGCGCGAACACGCTCAGCTCCTCGCAATATTGATCTGCGCAAGCGCTGCCTTCAGGCCTTCGGCGAGCTTCCTGGCATCGTCATTGGCCCAGAAATGCATGAAGTAGAGGTGTGGCTGATCGTCGAGCATGTGATTGTGAATCGCGGTGACCTCGATCCCTTGGTCACGCAGCGCCTTCAGCACCGGGTTCACCTCCTTCGCGATCAGCACGAAATCCCCGGTGATCGCCGCCTTGCCGCCGCCGGTCGGCTGAAAGTTGATCGCATTGGCCGAGCCCATCGCCGGCGGGACGTCCATCCCGCCATCCTTGATCGGTTCCGCGCGGGGGATGCTGAACTGGTAGACGCCGCCGTTATTGGCGCCCTTTGCGCCGAGGGACTGATCGATGGCGGCGGTGTCGAGATCGATGGGCGGCGGCGCCGCAGGCGCGGGAGCAGCGGAAAGCGGCGTCTTGCTTTCGGCAAGCGCCGTGCGCAGCACCGCTGCAAGCTTCACCGGATCGCCCCGCCCGAGCACATGCATGTACATCGTGAAAGGCTGGTTGCACAGCAGGTGATTGTGCAGGGCCGTCACCTCGATCCCGCCCGCGGCGAGCTTTGTCATGACTGGGTTAACCTCGTCCATCGTCAGCACGAGATCGCCCATGACCATGCCCTGATCGCCCATCTTCTCGAACGCGAGCCAACCGCCTAGCGCGAAGCCGGGTTTGAGTTCGACGCCGTCGAGTGTGACCTTCAGATCGGTGCGCGGCAGCCCGACGCGGTAGATGCCGCCCGGTGCTGCCGAGCCGGTTTTTCCAAGCGCCTCGCCGACTTGCGCCTGCCAGCCATCATCGGCCGCAAAGGCGAGACCGGCCGCTCCGGCAAGCAGGGCCACAAGCGCCAACTGTCGCATATTGAACTTCATCCTCATCCTCCCGCAGCTGTTGGGCGGCCAATCGCGGCCGGCCGTGTTCAATCGAGCTTCTCCGTCACCTTTTTCAAAACCGTCCCCTGCAGCAGGGTCACTTCGGCCACTGCATGACCGTTCTGCAGCTGCGGATAGATACTGATTATCCGCAGGCCTGCATTGGCCTTGGCCGCCGCGTCAGCAGAGGCAAGCAGCGACACCGTCGCCTTTGCCATTGCCGCTTTCTGCGCAGACGCGTCTTTCAGATCATCGTCATCGGTGATCTTTTAGGCCTTGGCTATGGCGCCAGTCTTTGGGTCCGCCACCGCCTCGATAAAGTCATTGCCCTGCAGCGTATAGACCGAGAGCTGCAGCGTGCCGTCCTCAATCTCGAATTTTCCTGAGATCGGTTTTCCCTCGCGCTCGCTCGCCTTCAGCCCGTCCTGCAACGTGATCGGCGTTTCTTTTAATGCCTTCGCCAGAGCCGCCGGGTCGGTGTCTTCTGCGCGCACGAACGCCGCCGGTGCAGTGAACAGGCCGACCGCCGCGAGGAACATCGTCAATCGAAGCATCGTGAACGTCATGTCTGATCCTTCCGTTAGAGATCCGGGATGCGGCTCACGAACGCAGCTCGCCGTAGACGCGCGCGACGTTCGGCCAGTTGATGGCTGTCATGAAGGCATCGACATAGGCGGCCGCCTTGGCGCCGTAATCGATGTGATAGGAACGCTCGTACATATCGAGCGCCAGGATCGGGCACCCGCCGGCGAGCGTCGTCGTGTGGTCCATCGCCCACTGGTTGATGAGCTTGTGGTCGCGCGGCGACCAGGTCAGCAGTACCCATCCCGAGCCGCCGCCCTGGGCTTTGCCCATGGCGGAGAATTCGGCGCGCCAGCGATCGACGCTCCCGAAATCGCGGGCGAGCGCGTTGCGCAATTCGCCTTCCGGCTCGCTCTCGTCGCCCAGCGACGCGAAGAAAAGCTCATGCTAGATCACCGAGTTGCTGGCGATCAGCTCCTCGCGCTTCAGACCGTTGATCACAAAGCCTGGGGTTTTTTCGAAGTCGAGCTCGGCGAGCCGCGCGGTGATCGCATTGAGGCGATTGACCGCACCGCCGTAATTATTTTCGTAATGACTAACGATCAGCTTCTCCGACATCCCTTGATCCTCGCCGGATCACAGGCAAGCGGTTTGATCGTGTAGGCCATGGCTCCTCCTCCCCGATTTATTTGAGCGTCATGATCGAAATGGTGTCGAAGTAGGTCACGCTGTCGGCCTTGGTCCACAGCGCTACCTTGCCGGCATCCGGAAAGGTTCTGTCCTGGGCCGAGAGCAGCACCTTGCCGTCGAAGGAAACGGTGAAACGGTCGCCCTCGGCCCTGAGCGCCAGTGTGTGCCAGGCGTTCGCGGACACCTTGAGGTTCGCGCCCGCGAGCTGCTCGCGTTTGCCTTTGACGACCCGATAGAAGCGCACATTGTCTTCAAGCGCATTCGCACGGGCGATGTAGTAATCACCCGGCGTCAAGAGACGCACGGCAACGCCGCCGGCCTCATCGACTGTCCCGGCGACGGCTTTGAAGCGCACCGACACTTCGAGGTCCTTGCCCGAGTAGGGTTTGTAGATCGCGAGCGGGAATCTGTAATCGGTGCGATCCTTGCTCACCTGCGCGATCGCGCGGCCGTTCGCCGCCGTGGGATCGGCGACGACACTCCACTGGCCGGCCTCGCCCTCGCCGGTGCGCCAGAAGGTGAAGTCATCGGGAGCGAGCCCGAGGTTCATTCTGGAGATGTCGATCTGCGTCGTCGCGTTCTGAGCCGTAGAGATTGGCGGCATGACGGCGCCTCCGATTGCTACGACAACGGCGGGGGGCAGCAGCCAACGCGTCAGGAAAGACGGTAACGCCACCTCTGCGCTCCTCTATTTGACAAAGACCCAGGCCGGTTGCAGCAGCGGGAAAGCGATCAGCCCGATGACGGCGGTCGCAGCGACGAGAAGAGGGTTGCTGACCTTGAAGCGGAACAGGACGGCGAGGCTTCCGAGCGCGACGAGCACCGTCAGCCAGTCGCCGATCGCGATCTTGCCGAGCAGAATACAGGCGCCGAGAATCGTGCCGATGGCGGCGGCATAGGCGCCCTTGCTTCGGGATCGATGAATCGCCGGATCAGCCAGGGACAGGCGATCCGATCGATCTTGGGCCGCTTGCGGGTGACCCAGGAGCGCGCTTCCGTGTCCCTCGTGCCGCGCATCGGCAACCGGGTACTCGGCCCACCCCGCGATCCGGTGTTCGAGATAGCGCGCGTCGATCCCGGCACTTCGTAGGGCCGATGCTGCTTCCTGGCTCACCTCATGGCCACGGACGCAGTAGACGACGACCGCTTTGTCCGATGGCGACTCCCGGCGCCAGTTTTGAATTTCGTCAGCGTTTCGTCGGATCGCGCCGACAATCATCCGGTTGTCGACAGCAAATGCCGCACTGCGGCGGACATCGATAATGACGGGCGCGGCGGCGGTGCCGATCGCGCCATACACATCCTGAGGGGAAATAGAAAGTGGCTTTTGTCCGTCCATGCGCGCGCATTCCTCGCGTCAGCGAAGTTGCGCAGAGCTTGGACGGCGAGCCGTCTAACGGGGTCTCTGCATCACCCCGACACCCGCTTATTCTAAGGAGCCTCGCGCCGAACCGCAACCCCCGCCTCAGCGCACGGAACTCGGATGGCCACTCAAGCCACTGATGACGCGTGCAATTTTTCCGGCCGGTGTTTCGACCCCCGGCCGGAGGCCGAGGGTTGAGCCTTTTGGTCGAACGCTTCCGACGCAGCAGCCGAAGTCGTTGTGGTATCGCTGAGTTCGACTCGCTCGCCTATCTTGCCGCGATTTCTTTTGTCGCTCGCGGAGACTCACACGCTAGGCGCGGCGAACGCGTAGCAAGTGTCGGGTTCGGGGCACCAGTTTAGGGGAGGCAACCTGAGGGAGAGGCCTCTCAACGGGATGGCAGCGATGGCGGCTAGCGAAGGAGGTCTCGCTGCTTCTCAAACCGGCGTACCGATGCTTCAGGTTCGCGATCTTCGAACGAACATCCTCAAACCTGCCTCCCTCTCTTTGGCGGCGGGGGAGTGTATTGCCGTACGGGGTCCCTCCGGGGCGGGCAAAACGTTGCTGCTGCGCGCCATCGCGGACCTTGATCCCAACGAAGGTCAGGTGACCCTGGACGGCCGCGACCGCTCGACGATCGCCGGACCCGAATGGCGCCGCCTGGTCGGCTATATGCCGGCCGAGCCGGGTTGGTGGGCGGAAACGGTCGGCGAGCATTTTGGCGAGTGGACAGCGGCAGTCGCTTTTGTCAGAGACCTGGGGTTTCCCGAGGAGACGAAGGCTTGGCCGATCACCCGGCTATCGACGGGCGAGCGGCTGCGGCTCGCGCTCATCCGTGCGCTGATGGTGCGGCCAAAGGTGCTGCTGCTCGATGAGCCTACCGCGGCCCTCGATGCTGCTTCCGTGGCGGCGGTCGAGGCGCTGATCGGTGCACGGATCCGGGCGGGCCTCGCTGTGCTGTGGGTTACACATGATACCGAGCAAGCTAGGCGCGTTGCGCATCGGCTCCTCGTGGTCGGAGGCGGACAGGTCCGGGAGGAGGTCCCCGAGTGGCCAGCTATATCGCCCTAAACTACTGGGAACTTGCGGCGGCAAGTGTTCTTATTTTTATCAATGCCGGCCTCTCGGTAATCTTTCGGTTGAGAGTGCATCGCAGCCTGCTGGTCGCTGCAATCCGCATGGTGGTGCAACTCACGCTAGTGGGCTTGGTGTTGACGACGCTCTTCTCGGTCGTCTCGCCGCTGTGGACTGGCCTTGCGGCGCTCGGGATGGTGCTTTTTGCCGGACGCGAGGCAACACAGCGGCAGGAGCGACGACTCTCCGGTTGGTGGTCCTACGGGTTGGGCACTGCCTGCATGATGATGTCGTCGGTTCTGGTGACGGTCTTCGCCCTCTTGACCGCGGTGTGGCCGAACCCCTGGTACGACCCACGCTATGCGATACCGCTCCTCGGGATGATTTTAGGCAACTGCATGACCGGCATTGCCTTGGGTCTCGACACCCTGACGACGAGCCTCGTCAGCCGCCGCGCAAATGTGGAAGCGCAGCTCATGCTCGGTGCTACCAGACGGGAGGCCGCGGCTCCAGTAATGCGCGAGGCGCTCCGTAGTGCGTTGATGCCCACCATCAATTCTATGGCGGTAACCGGCGTGGTTTCTCTGCCGGGCATGATGACCGGGCAGATTCTCGGCGGGGTGCCTCCGGCCGAGGCGGTCAAATACCAGATCCTCGTCATGTTCCTGATTGCGGGGGGCA
>DATEQL010000546.1:0-2294 GCA_035272665.1 Allostellaceae bacterium | reverse complement strand
TCGCGGCGATCCGGCGACGAGCGTCTCGGCGGGGCCGGTGGGCTGCAAATCGCCCGGCCGATAAGGAAAGCGGACGACCGCGTCCGTATTTGCGACATAGACATATCGCGGGTTCGCTCCGGGCGGCCAGAACGCAATGCCGAAACGCCGATCGAGACCGTCGGCGAAGGTGTCGATCTCCGGCGCTCCTGGATCGTTCGTCGCGCGCAGCACGCGAATTCGACCCGACTGGCTCTCCACGACAAAGATGTCGCCCCTCGGCGCTACCCGGGGCAGGCGCGGGTTATCGAGCCCGCTGGGGAAGAGCTCGACGGCAAAGCCTGGCGGCGCCTTTGGCCACGCGCCGGGCGGACGAGCCACGATGCTGGGGTGGCGGTTGGCGCTCGGCGTCGCGTTAGGCGGCGGCATGTCCGCGGGGGTAACCTTGCGCCGCACCCCCGGCGCATCGCTGCGCCAATCGCCATGGGCTGCAGCGCCGGTCAGGAGTTGGGCGGACTGACCCAAGCCGGCGCCGGCGGTGATGCCGACCACGGCTGCCATCGCAATGCCTACCGGCTTGATATTATCGCCGTCGAGCGTTCCTCAAGAGCGGCGAAAACCCCATGATCATGCCGCGCAACGTCTAAGGGATCCCGAATGGCGTCCTACCAGTACATCTATGTGATGAAGGGTCTCGGCAAGACCTACCCCGGCGGCCGCGAAGTGCTGAAGGATGTCTGGCTGTCCTTTCTGCCGGGCGCCAAGATCGGGGTGCTGGGGCCGAACGGTGCCGGCAAGTCGACCTTGCTGCGCATTATGGCGGGCGAAGAGCGGGACTTTGTCGGAGAAGCCTGGGCGGCGGAGGGCGTGCGGGTGGGCTACCTGCCGCAGGAGCCGGCACTCGATGCGACGAAGGATGTCTTTGGCAATGTCATCGAGGGGCTAGCCGAGACCAAGGCGTTGGTCGACCGGTTCGAGGCGGTCAGCGCGCGCTTTGCCGAAGACCTCTCGCCGGCCGAGATGGACGCGCTGATCGCCGAACAGGGCGAGCTCCAGGAGAAGATCGACCAGGCCGACGGGTGGGAGCTCGACCGCACCGTCGAGATTGCGATGGACGCCCTGCGCTGCCCGCCGGGCGATGCCGAAGTGACGACGCTTTCCGGCGGCGAGCGGCGCCGGGTGGCGTTGTGCCGGCTATTGCTGCAACGTCCCGACCTGCTGCTGCTCGACGAGCCGACCAATCATCTCGACGCGGAATCAGTCGGCTGGCTGCAGCGGTTTCTCGAAGATTATCCGGGCACTGTGGTGACCGTCACCCATGACCGGTATTTTCTCGACGAAGTGGCTGGCTGGATCCTCGAGCTGGATCGCGGTCGAGGCATCCCTTTCGAGGGCAATTATTCGGGCTGGCTCGAGCAAAAGCAGCAGCGGCTCGAACAGGAGGGCAGGCAGGAGGCGGCCCGCCGGCGAACCCTCGAACGCGAACTCGAATGGGTGCGGCAGAGCCCGCGTGCCCGCCAGGCAAAGAGCAAGGCGCGGCTCTCCGCCTATGAATCGCTCGTCGCCCAAAGCCGGGAGAAGGCGCTGGAAACGGCGCAAATCGTGTTGCCTCCTGGACCACGGCTCGGTGATCTCGTGATCGCGGCGGAGGGGATCGTCAAAGGGTTCGGCGACCGGCTGTTGATCGAGGGGCTCGATTTTCGCCTGCCCGCCGGAGGGATCGTCGGGGTGATCGGCCCGAATGGCGCGGGTAAGACGACCCTCATCCGCATGATCACCGGCCAGGAACTGCCCGAAGGTGGCCGATTCCGGATCGGCGAGACCGTCAAGCTCGGCTATGTGGACCAATCTCGCGACACTCTCGTCGCGACCAACTCGGTCTGGCAGGAGGTCTCGGGCGGCCAGGATGAAATCGATCTTGGGCGCCGCAAGATGGCGAGCCGTGCCTATTGCGCTCTGTTCAATTTCCGCGGCGCCGACCAGCAGCAGAGGGTGGGTCAGCTCTCGGGCGGCGAGCGCAATCGCGTCCACCTCGCCAAGATGCTGAAGACCGGCGGCAATGCGCTGCTGCTCGACGAGCCGACCAATGATCTCGACGTCGACACGCTCCGCGCGCTCGAAGAAGCGTTGCTCGATTTCCCCGGCTGCGCGGTGATCATCACCCATGACCGCTGGTTTCTCGACCGCGTCGCCACCCACATCCTCGCCTTCGAGGGCAACAGCCAGGTCGTATGGTTCGAAGGCAACTACGCCGATTACGAGGCCGACCGCCGCCGGCGCCTCGGCGCCGAAGCCGACCAACCGCACCGCATTCG
>DATEQL010000545.1:0-11695 GCA_035272665.1 Allostellaceae bacterium | reverse complement strand
CAATGGCCTGGTCGGCTTCTTGGCGAGTGCAAAAGATGGTCCGCCAGACGAGCTCGGATTTCAGGGTCTTGAAGAACGTCTCCACCATGGCGTTGTCGTAGCAATTTCCCTTGCCGGACATCGAGATCAGGATGCCGTGCTTGCGGAGCTCGGCCTGATAGTCGATCGAGCAATACTGGGCGGAATCAACTGGTCGTCGCAACACAACCGGGAGGAATGTTGCGATGGCAGGGAGACGGCGGTCGGATCGAGCGTTACGGGACAAGTTGAGGTCGCCCGGGCGGCCGGGGATGGCGCGACGTGAGGATCGGCTGCGCTTTTGGGCGTTGATAGCGGCTGGTCTATCAAGCGAGGACGCGGCGATCGGCGCGGGGGTGTCGCCGCCGGTCGGGACCCGTTGGTTTCGGGAGGCTGGCGGCATGCCCTCTTCGACATTTGCGCCATCGTCGAAGCCGCTGTCTGGGCGCTATCTGGCATTTGCCGAGCGGGAGGAGATCGCGCTCGCGCTTGCACAGGACTTTGGAGTGCGAGAGATCGCCCGCCGACTTGGTCGAGCTGCATCGACCGTCTCGCGAGAATTGAGGCGCAACGCGGCGACGCGAAGCGGCGGTCTCGAGTATCGGGCTAGCACGGCGCAATGGCACGCTGAGCGGTCGGCACGTCGACCAAAGCGTGCAAAACTTGCGATCAACGCGGCGCTGCGGGCGTATGTGCAGGATCGGCTGGCCGGCCAGGTCGTTGCCCAGGACGGAGCTGCGGTTCGCGGGCCGATCGTGTCGTGGAAGGGACGCCGGCATGGGCCGCGACAGAAGCGGCGATGGGGTATGGCGTGGAGCCCCGAGCAGATTGCGCAGCGTTTGCGGCACGACTTTCCTGGCGATGAGACGATGCAGATCAGCCACGAGGCGATCTACCAGGCGCTATATGTGCAAGGCCGCGGCGGGCTTCGGCGCGAGTTGACCGCATGCCTGCGGACGGGTCGAGCGCTCCGTGTTCCTCGGGCGCGCGCACGCGGTCGGGGTAAAGCTTTCATTAGTCCCGAGGTGATGATCAGCGAACGCCCTGCGGAAGCGGATGACCGGGCAGTGCCGGGGCACTGGGAGGGCGACCTTATTCTCGGGGTCCAAAGTTCGGCCATAGGAACCCTCGTGGAGCGCACGACGCGGTTCACGATGCTGCTGCACCTGCCTCCCATGGATGGCCACGGTCCTGGAGCTCGCGTCAAGAACGGCCCCGCACTCGCGGGCCACGGCGCCGGGGCGGTACGCGACGCCATCACGCGCACGATCACGACCCTGCCTGAGCAACTGCGACGATCGTTGACCTGGGACCAAGGAGCAGAGTTGAGCCAGCATGCCCAGCTGCGGATTGAGACTGGCGTTCAGATCTACTTCTGCGATCCGCACAGTCCTTGGCAGCGAGGGACGAACGAGAACACCAATGGGTTACTGCGCCAATACTTTCCGAAGGGCACGGACCTGAGCATGCACAGCGTCGACGCGCTTGCCGCCGTGGCGGCAACGCTGAATGGTCGTCCGCGCAAGACGCTTGGATGGAGAACACCTGCCGAGGCTTTGGACGAGCTTATGAAATCGGCGCACACTGCTGTTGCGACGACCGGTTGAACTCAAGTTGGCTGCCCTGGTCGCTATGGTGGATGACGTCCTTGGGCCGACGTTGGCCAACAGCCATCTCCATCGCATCCAGCACCAGTTTGGTCCGCAGGTGGTTTGCCATCGCCCAGCCGACGATCTTGCGGCTCCAGGCGTCAAGCACTACGGCGAGATAGAGAAACCCCGCCATTGTCGGCACATAAGTGATGTCGGCGACCCACAGCTGGTTCGGTCCGGCAGCGTTGAAGTCGCGATCGACCAAGTCGGGCGCGGGCCGGTCGTCCTTGTTCCGCCGGGTTGTTGTCGGGCCACCGTGCCGATGACTGGCGCCCACCAGGCCTGCCTCACGCATCAGACGGGCGATCCGCTTGCGGCTGTGCCTCTCTCCATGCCCACGCAGATCGGCATGAACGCGAGGAGCCCCGTAGGTCTGCCGCGAACTGGCATGCACGGTCTTGATGCGCTTCAACAAGGCCGCGTCGGCCGTGGCGCGGGCGGACGGTGGCCGTTGCAGCCAGGCATAGTAACCCGCCTTGGACACGCCGAGCACGCGTGCCATCGCGCCAATCGGGAAGCAGGCCTGGTTCGCGCTCATGAACCGGAAGAGCCGGACGGCAGCGTGCCGGTCTCCCGAGCAAACCAGGCCGCGGCTTTTGAAAGAATATCGCGCTCCAGTCGCAGCTGCTTGTTCTCACGCCGCAGCCGGGTCAACTCATCACGCTCGAATGCGGTCAGACCAGGAGCCGCCTCCTCCCGGCGGCCCTCGTTTCGGTCAGCCTGGGCGACCCACGCGCGAATGGAGTGGCCGCTTGGCTCAAACTCGCGGGCAAGATCGTCAGGATTACGACCAGCACGGACGAGGTCGACCATCTGTCGGCGAAACTCCGGCGAATACGGTAGACGTGTTCTTGGCATCGGTAGCACCTCTGGCGAGAGACTCAGGGTGTCCACCAAACCGGGTCAATCCCAAACAGCATTTACAACGGCCAGCGCTACGAAGACCTCTGGCTCGACCAGTGACCGCTTGCGGCAAGGCGGAAGCAACGGCGCTATCGAGCGTCGATATCGAGCCCCTGTTCCTCTTATCCGATAGGTCATAGCCTCTCTTGTGTTGCCGCCTGTACGCAAGCCCAAAAAAGGCCGGCAAGAGGCGATGGCGGGTCTGTTCGGCCCGCGTAACGAGCAGGAGGCAAAGGACCATGAAGCGAGATCTGCGCGTGCTCGCCTGCAGCGGGCGCTGTTGATTGCGTCGGTGAAGACGGCATCGGCGTAAAAGCAAGGCGGCACCCTCAAAATAGGCCATTTTGACAGTCCCGCGAGCATCGATGCTCGAGGAATCGACCTTGCGGTCAACCGGCCCATACGCGCAAACAGTTGGTGAGGGAGATCGAGCGAAAATTGGTTGAAGATAATGCACGTCCGCCCCTCCTCCACTATGAGGTTCGCAACCTGCCGCCGGCCGCACCTGAAGAACCCGACTATCATGGCCAACAGCATCGATAACGGCTGGCGTTTCGAAGACCTCCGACTCGACCAATAGCCTGCAATCAATTGTGCCCGATCTCGCGACCAACTGGTCGTGGAGCGAGGAAGGAACCGAGCTGACCCTCCCGCTCCGCCAGGGTGTCAAATGACATGAAGGCAAGCCGTTCACCGCAAAGGACGTCAAATGCTGACCGGCAAATCGGACGATAAATTGCGCCTCAACCCGCGCGAATCCTGGTATCGAAATCTCGAAGAAGTGACCGTCAACGGCAATTACGAGGCCACCTTCCACCTTAAACGGCGCGCGGTCACGGTATTGACGCGCAACATTCCCCCCTATCGCGACGCGGCGGTGATCCTGATCGACCAGTTGAAGGAAATCTATACCGACGGCGTGCTCGAAGCCGTCGACACGACCCAGTGGTATCCGCGGCTTATGCGCCAAGGACTTCACGGTCGGCCTCAATGTCAGCGAGACCGCAGTCGACGACCCCGGCCAGCAGTTCTACGAAAACTATGTCTGCGCGGCGGAGCGCAACTACACCGGCTACTGCAGCCCCGAGGTCGACAGGTTGGTCGATCAGCAATCGGCGGAAGCCGACAAGGAAAAACGCAAGCGCATCGTCTGGGAGATTGAAAGGCGATTGGCGGAAGACGATGCCTGGCCGGTCATCTTCTACCCCCGTCAAGCAACCTGCCGGCACGCCCAAGTGAAGGGGATGACCATGATGATAACAGCATCTACAACGGCTACCGCTACGAGGACCTCTGGCTCGACCGATAGCAGCCGGGCTGTGGTGGCCGAGTTCTTGATGTTCCGGTATCCCGGTTCGCTGCCGGCGTGATAGCCTGCCTGTTCGCCAGGCTCACGCCAGATAGAGCAACGGGAGGAAGGGTCGATGATCGGGAAGCTGCGCGCCGCCGTAACCGTGGCCGGGCTGCTAACTGCGCTGTGCTCCGCTGATGGGGCTTTCGCGCAAAAAGCCGGCGGCACGCTCAAGATCTCGTTTTTCGACAACCCCGCGAGCATGTCGCTGCACGAGGAGGCGACAGGTGCCGCATTGCGGCCGATGATGGGGGTGTTCAACAACCTCGTCATGTACGACCAGCACGTGGCGCAGAACAGCCCGGACTCGATCATCCCCGATCTGGCGACGGGCTGGTCGTGGAGCGAAGACGGCAAGGAACTGACCTTTCCGCTGCGCCAGGGCGTCAAATGGCACGACGGCAAGCCGTTCACTGCCGCCGACGTCAAATGCACCTGGGATCTGCTGCTGGGCACCGGCAGCGAAAAGCTCCGCGTCAATCCCCGCCAGACCTGGTACTCGAACCTCGACCGGGTGGCGGCAAACGGCGACTACGAGGTCACCTTTCACCTGAAGCGGCCGCAACCGGCGTTGCTGTCGTTGCTGGCGTCGGGGTGGTCCCCGGTCTACCCTTGCCACGTCCCGCCCCGCGAGATGCGCACCCGTCCGATCGGCACCGGCCCGTTCAAATTCGTCGAGTTCAAGCCGAACGAGGTGGTCAAGACGGCGCGCAACCCGGATTACTGGAAGCCGGGCCGCCCCTATCTCGACGCCATCGAATGGCACATCATACCGAATGTCGCCACGCGCAACCTGACTTTCATCGCCGGCACGTTCGACATTTCCTCGCCTTACGGCACGTCGGTTCCGCTGCTGGAGGAGGTCAAGAGCCAGGCGCCCCAGGCGATCTGCGACCTGACCGCGACAAATGTCAGCCGCAACCTGATCCTCAATCCGCAGAAGCCGCCCTTCGACAAGCCGGATCTGCGTCGGGCGGTGGCGCTCAGCCTCGACCGCAAGGCCTTCATCGACATTATCACGCAAGGCAAGGGTGACATCGGCGCGACCATGCTGCCGCCGCCCGAGGGGTTGTGGGGGATGCCGCCCGAGATGCTGGCGACATTGCCGGGATACGATCCCGACATCGCCAAGAACCGGACGCAAGCGCGCGAGATCATGGAAAAGCTCGGCTACGGACCCGAGAAGCGGCTCGCCGTCACCTTGTCCTCGCGCAACATCCCCGCTTACCGCGACCCGGCAGTGATCCTGATCGACCAGTTGAAGCAGATCTACATCGACGCGGTACTCGAACCGATCGAGACGGCCAACTGGTTCCCCAAGATCTACCGCAAGGACTGCACCATCGCGATCAACGGCACCGAAAGCGGCGTCGATGACCCCCGACCAGCAATTTTACGAGAACTTCGTGTGCGGGGCGGTGCGCAACTACACAGGTTATTGCAATGCGGAGGTTGACAAGTTGATCGACCAGCAATCCGCCGAAGCCAACGGGGAAAGGCGCAAGAAACTGGTGTGGGAGATCGAGAGAAAGCTGGCCGCGGATGGCGCCCGGCCGATCATCTTTTATCCGCGCGGCGGGACCTGCACCCAGCCCTATGTCAAGGGGCTCGTGACGATGGTCAACAGCATCTACAACGGTTATCGGATGGAAGACGTGTGGCTCGACAAGTAATTTGTGCGTGCGCCAACAGGCTAGGAGACAGGAAAGTGAAGCCAAGTTTTCGCGCGGCGCTCGCAACGGCAGCGTTATTGGCCGCAACCCTAGCGGCCGCACCGGCCCCAGCCCAGAAGTCGGGCGGCGTCCTGCGGATGCCAATGGGCACCAGCCCCGCGAGCATGTCGATCCATGAAGAATCGACGATCGCGGTGCTCGGTCCGATGATGGGCGTGTTCAACAATCTAGTCATGTTCGACCAGCACGTGCCGCAGAACAGTCTCGAGTCGATCGTGCCCGACCTCGCTCTAAGCTGGTCGTGGAGCGAGGACGGCAAGGAGCTGACCTTCAAATTGCGGCCGGGCGTCAAGTGGCATGACGGCAAGCCGTTCACCGCCAAAGACGTCAAATGCACCTGGGACCTGATCAGCGGCACTGCGGCGGAGAAATTTCGGGTCAATCCGCGCAGGGCTTGGTATCGCAACCTCGAAGAAGTGGCCACGAACGGCGATGACGAGGTCACATTCCGCCTGAAGCGATCGCAAAACTCGTTCATTGCACTGCTCGCCTCCGGCTGGTCGCCGGTCTATCCGTGCCATGTCTCGGCGCACGACATGCGCACCCATCCGATCGGCACCGGTCCGTTCAAATTCGTCGAGTTCAAGCCCAACGAGTCGATCAAGGTTGCCCGCAACCCCGATTACTGGAAGCCCGGGCGGCCCTATCTCGACGCGATCGAGTACACGCTAATGCCCAACCCGGCCACCGCGATCCTGGCCTTTGGTGCCGGCAAGTTCGACCGCACCGGACAGGGCATCATGTCGATCCCGCTGATGAAGCAGCTCAAGGACCAGGAGCCAAATGCGGAGTGCACGGTCGTTCCGTGGAACATCCCGCGCCAAATGCTCGTCAACCGCAGCAAGCCGCCGTTCGACAATCCCGAACTGCGCCGGGCAATGGCGCTGACCCTCGATCGCCGGGCCTTCATCGACATCCTCAGCGACGGGCAGGGCGAGATCGGCGGCGCCATGATGCCGCCGCCGGCGGGAAGCTGGGGCATGCCGCCGGAGGTGTTGCAAACCTTGCCGGGCTACGGCGCCGACGTCGCCAAAAACCGCGCCGAGGCGCGGGAGATCATGAAGAAGCTCGGCTACGGGCCGGACAAGCGGCTCGCGGTGACCGTGACGACGCGCAACGCCTCGGCCTATCGCGACCCATCGGTGCTGCTGATCGACCAGTTGAAGGAGATATATATCGACGGAACCCTCAACGCAATCGACACGACGCAATGGTATCCGACCGTCATGCGCAAGGATTACATGGTCGGGCTGACAGTCAGCGAGAACGGGCTCGACGATCCCGATCAGCAGTTTTACGAGAATTTCTCCTGCGGCGCCGAGCGCAACTACACCGGCTATTGCAATGCTGAGGTCGACAAGCTGATCGATCGGCAATCGAGCGAGCCCGATGCCGCCAAACGCAAACAAATCGTGTGGGAGATCGAGCGCAAGCTGGCGGAGGACGGGGCCCGTCCGGCGATCTTCTATCCGATGTCGGCGGCCTGCTGGCAGCCCTATTTCAAAGGCCACACGATGATGATCAACGGCAATTACAATGGCTGGCGCCTCGAGGACGCCTGGCTCGACAAATAGGCGATTGCGCCGCACGACGCAGCAATGCGTGACAACCGAGGGAAGGAAACGGTAAAATGACGCGAGATCTTCGCAGTTTTGCGGCTGCCGCCGGGGTGCTGATCCTGCTTGCCGCCACGCCCAGTGCACTGGCCCAGAAGCAAGGCGGCATCCTCAGGCAGTACATTATCGACAGCCCGGCCAGCATGTCGATCCACGAGGAAACGACCGTCGTCGCCGAGCGCCCGATGATGGCGGTGATGAACAACCTCGTTCTGTTCGACCAGCATGTTGCGCAGAACAGCCTCTCTGCCATCGTGCCCGAGCTCGCCACCGACTGGGCCTGGGACGAGGACGGCACGAGGCTGGTTTTCCATCTGCGCCAGGGCGTCAAATGGCACGACGGCAAGCCGTTCACGGCCGCCGACGTCAAATGCACCTGGGACCTGATCCAGGGCAAGAGCGCCGAGCGGCTGCGCGTCAACCCGCGCAAGGCCTGGTACACCAACCTCTCCGAGGTTATTCCCAACGGCGATTACGAGGTGATTTTCGTGCTGAAACGGCCGCAGCCGGCGTTTATCGCACTGCTCGCCACCGGCATGTCGCCGGTCTATCCGTGCCACGTCTCGCCCGCGCAGATGCGACAGCATCCGATCGGCACCGGTCCGTTCAAATTTGTCGAATTCAAGCCCAACGAACGCATCGCGGTAACCCGCAACCCGGATTATTGGAAGCCCGGTCTGCCCTATCTTGACGGCATCGAGTACACGATCTTGCGTAACCGCTCGACCGCGATCCTGGCCTTTGTCGCCGGCAAGTACGAATTGACCTTCGCCGGCACGCTGACCATTCCGCTGACTCGCGACCTGCAGAAGCAGCGGCCCGACGCGACCTGCGAGATGCCGCCGGGCAGCGTTAGCACCAATCTGATCATCAACCGCGAGAAACCACCTTTCGACAACTCCGAGTTGCGCCGGGCGATGTCGCTGGCGCTCGACCGGCAGGCGTTTATCGACATCCTGACGGACGGGCAGGGCTTCCGCGCCGCGGCGATGCAGCCGCCGCCCGGCGGCCAATGGGGCATGCCACTGGAAATGCTCGAAAAGCTGCCCGGCTATGGGCCGGACGTGGTGGCGAACCGCGAGCAAGCCCGGACGACCATGAAGAAGCTCGGCTATGGGCCGGACAAGCCTCTGAACATCAAAGTGACGACACGCGACATCCCGCCCTATCGCGACCCGGCGGTGATCCTGATCGACCAGTTGAAGCAGATCTACGTCGAGGGTGAGCTCGAGCCGGTGGACACCGCTCAGTGGTATCCCAAGGTGCAGCGCAAGGACTACACCGTCGCGCTCAACCTGACCGGCACGCTGACCGACGACCCCGATGCGATGCTCTACGAGAATTACGCCTGCGGCGGGGTCGGCAACTACAACGGCTACTGCAACCCCGAGATCGACAAGCTGATCGAGCAGCAATCGATGGAAGCGGACCAGGAAAAGCGCAAGCGGCTGGTCTGGGAGATCGAGCGCCGCCTCACCGAGGACGACGCCAAGCCGCTGGTCTATTTCAACCGCGGCGGCATCTGCTGGGACCCCAAGGTCAAGGGGCTGACGGTGATGACCAACAGCATCTACAACGGCTGGCGCATGGAAGACGTCTGGCTGGATCGATAGCGCCAGACGAACACGGGTATGAAATGATACAGAAGTTTCGGGGGCTCGCGGCGGCGGCGCTGTTGCTCGCGTGCCACGCCGCCGGGGCGGCACTTGCACAAAAGCCGGGCGGCGTCCTCCAGGTCGCCCATCGCGACAGCCCGGCCAGCATGTCTACTCTCGAGGAAGTGACGATTTCAACGGTCGCGCCAATGATGGCGGTGTTCAACAACCTCGTCATCTTCGACCAGCATACGCCGCAAAACACACTGCAATCGATCGTGCCGGACCTTGCCACCGGCTGGTCATGGAACGAGGATGGCACCGGGCTGACCTTCCGGCTGCGCGAGGGCGTTCGCTGGCACGACGGGCAACCCTTCACCGCGAAGGACGTCCAGTGCACTTGGGACATGCTGCTCGGCAAGTCGGCCGCCAAGTTCCGCATCAACCCGCGCAAATCGTGGTACTGGAACCTCGATCGGGTCACCAGTAATGGCGATCACGAAGCGACTTTTCATCTGAGGCAGCCGCAGCCGGCCCTCCTTGCGCTGCTCGCCTCGGGATATTCGCCGGTCTATCCCTGTCATGTGCCGCCGCAGGACATGCGACGGCATCCGATCGGCACCGGCCCGTTCAAATTCGTTTCGTACCAGCCGAACGAGTCGATCCGGCTGACCCGCAACCCGGATTATTGGAAACCGGGCCGGCCTTATCTCGACGGCATCGAATGGACCATTATCCCTAACCGCTCGACGGCAGTGCTGGCCTTTGTCGCGGGAAAGCTCGACATGACCTTTCCCTACGAGATTACAGTGCCGTTGCTGAAGGATATCGAGCGCCAGGATCCGCAGGCGATTTGCGAGCTGCGGCCAAGGGGCGTCAGCAGCAACCTGATCGTCAATCGCCAGGCGCCGCCATTCGACAATCCCGATCTTCGGCGTGCAATGGCGTTGACCTTGGACCGCCGGTCCTTTATCGACGTGCTGAGCGGCGGCCAGGGCGACGTTGGCGGCGCCATGCTGCCGCCGCCGGAAGGGCTATGGGGCATGCCGCTCGATCGCCTCGGATCGCTGCCGGGCTATGACCCCGATGTGCAGAAAAACCGCTTGGAAGCCCGCGAGATCATGCAGCGTCTCGGCTATGGACCCAACAATCCGCTCGCGATTCAGGTGGCGGCCCGGAATATTCCGCTTTATCGCGACCCGGCGGTCATGCTGATCGACCAGCTCAAGGAAATCTACATTGCCGGCGAACTCGACATCGTCGAGACCGCCAACTGGAACCCCAAGGTCACCCGCCGGGATTATATGGTCGGGCTCGAAAACACCGGCACTGCAGTGGTCGACGACCCCGATCAGCAATTCTACGAGAGCTACGCGTGCGACTCTGACCGTAACTTCACTGGATATTGCAATCGTCCGCTCGAGGATCTGTTTCACCGACAGTCGCGCGAGGCCGACCAGGAATTGCGCAAACAGCTGGTCTGGGAGATCGATACGACATTGCAGCGGGAAGGAGCGCGGCCGGTCATCCTCCATACGCGCGGCGCGACCTGCTGGCATCCCCGGGTCAAAGGCCTGACAACGATGGTCAACAGCATGTACAACGGCTGGCGCATGGAAGACACCTGGCTGGATAAATAAGAAGGCAGGGCGCAAGCGAAATGAAATTGACACTGTGCATTGCCATGACAGCGAGTGCGCTGCTGATCGCGGAGTCGGCCGGCGGGACGGCGCTTGCGCAACAGCGCGGCGGCGTTTTCACGATGTTCAGCCTCAACAGCCCGCCGAGCATGTCGATCCACGAGGAAGCGACGCCAGCCTCGCAGGCGCCGATGATGGGGGTGTTCAACAAAACCTGGTCATGTTCGACCAGCATGTGAAGCAGAACAGCCTGCAATCAATCGTGCCGGATCTCGCGACCGGCTGGTCGTGGAACGAGGACGGGACCGAACTGACCTTCCCGCTGCGCAACGGGGTCAAATGGCACGACGGGACGCCGTTTACCGACGTCAACGGTTGTGGACCTCGATTTATGCGGGCTCATTCCCCAGGAAGTCGCGCTAACGTGGTCCGCAACGCCGTCGCGCATTCCCCTCGATCCAGGGGAAGAACCATGCCGTTTGGCGACGCCTGACGCGCCGGCAGACCGAATGCCGGTCGGCGCTCGTTGGCCAGTCGCCTGCCGACGCCCCCGAGAGGGTTCGAACGGCAGGCGACGAAGAAGTGCTATTCCGCCGCGACCGGTTGCGCCTGCGGCGCCGGCGGCCCATCGGCCCGGATCTCTGCGTCCCATGGGCCCGGGAAGCGACCGCGGCTGACCTTGTCGCGTGAGAAGATGTGGTAGTCGACCGGCCATTCGGCACGCGGCAACTCGTAGAAGACCTCGACGCCGTTGCCGTCGGGGTCGCGCGTATAGATGCCGAGCGAGATTCCGTGATCGGAAATGTGCTCGATCGGCCACCCCTTCGCCTTGATGCGGTGGTAGAAATCCTTGAGATCGTCGAGCGACTCGAGCCGCCACGCCATGTGGTTGAGCCCGACCTGGCCCTTCTCCTGCAGCGGCGCATCCTCGCCCAACTGCATCAACGCGACCTCGTGCGACTGGTCGGTGTCAGCCGACATAAAGGCGGCCCAGCCCGGGCGGTACTCGTAGGTGTGCAATCCGAGCAGGTCCTCGTACCACTCCTTCGACCGCTCGGCGTTGCGGACATAGATGTTGACGTGCTGCAAATACATTGGTCGCTTGCTCATCGCGCCCTCGCTGTATTGACCCGCTCCTCGCGGGAATGATGATCGGCAAAACTCTATCATGTCTCGGCACACTTGCA
>DATEQL010000544.1:0-6252 GCA_035272665.1 Allostellaceae bacterium | reverse complement strand
GTTTCTCGACCGCGTCGCCACCCACATCCTCGCCTTCGAGGGCAACAGCCAGGTCGTATGGTTCGAAGGCAACTACGCCGATTACGAGGCCGACCGCCGCCGGCGCCTCGGCGCCGAAGCCGACCAACCGCACCGCATTCGCTACAAGCCGTTGGTACGGAGCTGAGGGGGCTCAGTGGGGCGGAAGGTGCTGCGGGGGGCGGGCGGCGCGCTCGTCGGAGCAGCCTCCTCGCGTTGGATAATTGATGCGAATTCGGAGCGTTCGGCCGCCCTCGTTCTGACGCCGTCGATGATTACGTCGCTGATCTTGTAGAGACCATCGCGCGTGCTCAGTCTCCAATCTACCTCGATCGGTGAGGCACCTTACGGACGAACGATCTTACTCGTCACGATGGCACCTTCGGGATCCGATCGGCTGCCGGTCACTCTGATAGCCTCATCGCGCTCGTAACGTCAAAATTCTGTTGCAACAGCTGATGAAAAAACGCCTGCTTTTGGTCGGGCGCCATGTCGGCACGGATCACTCCGAGCGCTTCGTTGCCTAGGGTCCGGACGAATTCGGCTGGGCCCGTATCTGCCACGGCAGGAAGCGCGGCACCAGGCCTGTGAACAGCACAAAGGCGGCAGTCGTAAGGAAACGGTGCATCGCCACAGGCACACCTCGCAGATATCGAATTCGCCTGTGAGCTAACTACGCCTCAGGATCACCGGTTCCACCGGATGTGAGCCGCGAAATAGAGATACCCGCGACGGGCGAACCGATTTTAGCGAGGACCGGAGCTTCCGGTCTTCTCGCGCAACTGAGTGATTAGACCCTGCACTTGGCCGCCATTGCGTTGGATGACCGACGCGAATTCGGAGCGTTGCGTCACCGCCATGCTGATGCCGTCTACCGCGACATCGCTGATCTTGTAAGCGCCGTTGCGGTCGGTCAGGTGCCACTCGACCTTGACCGGTGGGGCGCCGGCCGGGCGAATGATTTCGCTCGCGACAATCGCTCCCTCCGCATCTGCCCGGCTACCGGTCACCTTGAGCGTCTCGCCGCTATACGCTGACAGCTGGGTGCTGTAGACGATAGCGATATAATCCTCGAACAGTTTGGTGAACTCCTCCTGCTGTTCCGGGCTGGCGGTCTTCCAATACCGACCGAGCACGAAGCGGGCGATGCCAGGCACGTCGAAATCCTCGCGGAACAGCTCGTGGAATCGCGCCGCTTTTTGCGCCGGGGTTGCGTTCTTGCCGAGGACCTCGAGCGCACGGTTGCCGAGATTGTTGATTACGGCAGCCGGATCCGCAGCAGCCGCGAGGACGGCGGGCGCAAGCGCTCCGACTATCAAGATAAAGGCGCCGGTCAGAACGGTACGTCGCGTCATCACCGAGATACCTCAGAGACTGTTTGTGCTTCAGAGACCATGGCCGCCTGCGGCGGGTGCACCGGCGCCACCGGGTTGTCGTTTCGACTAAACGAGGCCGACGGTGGCAGATTCTGCTCTTTTTCGCGGCGCATCAACGCCGCTCGTCGTTGCCGATAGAGCGAGCGGATTGTCGCGTAATAGTCAAGGGAGGTACGCTCGATATCTGCAAGCGTCTCGATATAGCGCGAGCGCTGATCGATGCCGCTGACCCCGCCCCGCACGAACGGAATCCAGTAGAGGGTGTATGGATTGCCGGTGACGAGCCTGTTGAATGGATCGCCGAACCCCTCGGCAGTTTGACCGACCAGGTCGCGCGGATCGGACGGACCGAGGACCGGAACGACGAGGTAGGGACCCTCGGGGATACCCCAAACGCCAAATGTCACGCCGAGATCCTGCTCGTGATAGGGAAGTTCTCCCCACCGCCCGGCGACGTCGATCAGGCCGCCCACGCCGAGGGTCGAGTTGAGGGTAAAACGCGCAAACGTCTGTCCGGCGCCCTCGAAATCGCCTTGCAGCGCGTTGTTTGCGAAAATCAGCGGCGCACGCAGATTGCGGAGAAAGTCGCGCAGCGAATCGCGCACCGGGTCGGGCAGCACTGTACGGTAGGCCTTGGCGACCGGCACCAGCACGTTGCGGTCGACCAATTGGTTGAAGTCGAAGATCTTGCGGTTGGTATCCTCGAACGGGTCGTTGAAATCCTCTTCCTCGGCGACACCCGGCTGCGGGTTGTTTGACTGCGTGGCGCACCCCGACAGGATCACGGCCAAGGCAAATAACAGGCTCGAAAAGACGAGGCGTCGCGGGGCAAGGTTCATCGATCGATCTCGCATCGGGCTGGCGTCTTCCCGTCGGGCGAGATAATTGCGGTAATTTCGCCGCAGCGGCAAGTGGTGCCTGCCTGGGCTGCGTGTCGCAGCGATCCTGCGCGTCGCCTCGCACAAGCCCTTGCCGATATAAAGATATGTGTATATCTATGTGCCATAGGGAGAATTCGGCGTTATGGAGCATCTACTGGCTGCGCTGCGTGCGGTGGCCGAGGCGACCCGGCTGCGGCTCCTCGTCCTTTGCGCTCATGGCGAACTCACCGTGAGCGAGCTTACCCAAATCCTCGGGCAGAGCCAGCCGCGGGTCTCCCGTCACCTGAAGCTTTTGTGCGAGGCCGGTCTGCTCGACCGCTTTCGCGAGGGAAGCTGGGTCTTTTACCGCTTGAGTCAATCCAGTTCCGCGGGCGCGCTGGCCCGACAGCTCGTGGCAGCGTGCAGCGAGGCCGATCCGACGATCGCTCTCGATCTCCAGCGATTGGGTGCGATCAAACGCCAGCGAGCGGACCTTGCGAGCACCTATTTCCGCGAAAATGCCGCTCAGTGGGACCGCGTCCGCTCGCTCTATGTCGACGAGCGCGAGGTCGAAACAGCACTCCTCGACATTATCGCCGCGGCCGATCCGCGCGATTTGCTCGATATCGGCACCGGCACCGGGCGCATCCTCGAAATTTTGGCGCCGCGGGTCGAGCGCGCGCTCGGCATCGATCAATCGCGCGAGATGCTAGCGGTCGCCCGGGCCAATCTCGAGCGCAACGGCCTGGAGAACGGGCTCGTCCGGCTCGGTGACATGTATCAGTTGGCCTTGCCTGACGCCTCCTTCGATGCCGTAGTGATCCATCAGGTACTGCATTATGCCGACCGGCCGGCGGTGGCAATCGCCGAGGCGGGACGGGTATTGCGGCCGAACGGAATCCTCGTGGTGGTCGATTTCGCGCCGCATTCGCTCGAATTTCTGCGCAGCGAACACGCCCACCGCCGTCTCGGCTTCGCCGACAACGAGGTTGCAGCGTGGTGCGGGGCCGCCGGCCTCGATCCCGCACCGCCGCGCCATCTGGTGGGTGATCCGTTGACCGTCGTTATCTGGACGGCGCAGCGCCCGTCGCCGGCAAAACCACGCTTCGCCGAAGATTTGCGTGAGCAAGTGGCCGAGTCACTTCTCGAGAGGGAGCTTCGCTGATGGCCCAAGACCTCGGCCCCGACCGATCGCGTGGCCTACTCGCGGCCGACCCGGTCATCGATTTCGATGCCGGCCCGCCGCGCGTCTCCTTCGAGTTCTTCCCGCCCAAGACGGCGGAAATGGAGGGCCGGCTGTGGGAGGTGGTCAAACGGCTCGAACCGCTGGCGCCGCGGTTTGTCTCGGTCACCTATGGTGCCGGCGGGTCGACCCGCGAGCGCACCCACGCGACGGTCCGGCGTATCCGCCACGAGACCGCGCTCGAGCCGGCGGCGCACCTGACCTGTGTGGCTGCGAGCCGCATCGAGATCGACGCGGTGGCCGAGGAATATTGGCAGGCCGGGATCCGGCACATCGTCGCCTTGCGCGGCGATCCACCAGGCGGCGCCGAGCGTTATGCGCCGCATCCCGGCGGCTATGCCTACGCCGCCGATCTCGTAGCCGGGCTCAAGCGCGTCGCCGATTTCGAGATCAGCGTCGCCGCCTATCCCGAGACCCACCCCGAGGCGCAGAGTGCGCAGCGCGATCTCGACAACCTGAAAGCCAAGCTCGACGCTGGCGCCAGTCGCGCGATCACCCAGTTTTTCTTCGACGTCGATCTGTTCCTGCGCTTTCGCGACCGCGCGCATGTCGCCGGCATCCGGGTGTCGATCGTCCCGGGCATCCTGCCGGTCACCAATTTCGCCCAGCTCAAAAAGATGGCCGGGACCTGCGGCGCCTCGATCCCGGAGTGGATGGCCGGACATTTCGAGGGTCTCGACGACGACCCCGACACGCGGCGCCTCGTCGCCGCCTCGCTCGCCGCCGAGCAGTGCCGTCGCCTGCACGCCAACGGCGTCCACGAGTTCCACTTCTACACCTTGAACCGGGCCGATCTGACCGTCGCGATCTGCCACATGCTCGGTGTGCGCGCGACGAAGCCGCTCGCGGTGCTGGCGTGATGCAGACCCAATCCACCCTTGCGCTCACAAAACTCCCTCTCCCCCGTTTTTGGGGGGAGAGGGCAGGGTGAGGGGGGCTCGCGCCACAGCATCGGAGCCGCCGTTAGGCTACCTCACCGGTGGCGCACCTGCGGTGCGCCACCCGACAGGCGCGGGCACGCCCGCGCTGAAAGGGCGCTTGCAGCGCGGGCCCCTCCCTCTCCCCCGCGATGCGGCGGAGAGGGGCCTTCCGGCGGTGCACTAGTCTCAGTGGCACATTTTCTGGATTTCCTGGCCGATCGCGTCGTGCTGTGCGACGGCGCGATGGGCACCCGGGTGCAGGCGCGCAATCTCGATGTCGAGCGCGACTTTCTGGGTCACGAGAACTGCACCGAGATCGTCTGCGAGAGCCGCCCGGACCTCGTCCGAGAGATCCACCGGAGATACCTCGAGGCCGGCTGCGATGCGGTGCAGACCAACAGCTTCGGCGGCTCGCCGATCACCTTGGGCGAGTTTGGGCTCGCCGACCGGGCCTTGGCGCTCAACCGCCTTGCCGCCGAGCTGGCGCGTGAAACGGTCGCCGAGTTCGCCCATGACGGCCGCACCCGCTTTGTGCTCGGTTCGGTCGGGCCGGGCACCCGTCTGCCGTCGCTCGGCCATATGGCCTATCAGCCGCTCGAGGATGCGCTGGCGATCCAGTGCGCCGGGCTGATCGCCGGCGGGGTTGACGCGATCATAATCGAGACCTGTCAGGACCCGCTGCAGATCAAGGCGGCCGTCAACGGCGCCAAGCGGGCGCGCGAGGACGCGCGCAAGGACACGCCGATCATTGTCCAGGTGACGATCGAGACGACCGGGACATTGCTGGTCGGCGCCGACATTGCCGCCGCGACGACGATCGTCGGGGCGCTCGACGTGCCGGTGATCGGCCTCAACTGCGCCACCGGGCCGCGCGAGATGGCCGAGCACGTCAAATGGCTCGGCGAGAACTGGCCGGGGCTCATCTCGGTCCAGCCCAACGCCGGACTGCCGGAGCTGGTCGCCGGGCAGACCCGTTATCCGCTTGGCCCGGCCGAGCTCGCGCAATGGCTCGAGCGCTTCGTGGTCGAAGACGGCGTCAACATGATCGGCGGCTGCTGCGGCACCGAGGCCCAGCACATCGCCGCCCTCGACGCGATGCTGCGCCGCATCGGGCGAGATCGGCCTCGGCCCTTTCCGCGAGCGCGCAAGCCGGTCTGGGCCCCGGCCGTCGCCTCGCTCTACGGCCAGGTCCCGCTGCGTCAGGAGAACGCTTACCTCTCGATCGGCGAGCGCTGCAACGCCAACGGCTCGCGTCAGTTCCGTCGGCTGCAGGAGCAGGGCGACTGGGACGGCTGTGTCGAGATGGGGCGCGAGCAGGTCAAGGAAGGCTCGCACACGCTCGATCTGTGCACCGCCTTTGTCGGGCGCGACGAGGTCGCCGACATGACCGAGGCGGTGACCCGGATGCGGGGTGCGGTCAACGCGCCGCTCGTCATCGATTCGACCGAATACCCGGTGCTCGAAGCGGCCCTCAAGCTCTATGGCGGCAAGCCGATCATCAACTCGATCAATTTCGAGGACGGCGAAGAGGCGGCCGACAAGCGGCTGAAGCTCGCGCGCCGCTTTGGCGCGGCGGTCATCGCGCTGACGATCGACGAGACCGGCATGGCGAAGGAGGTCGAGCACAAGCTCGCCGTGGCGCGTCGCCTCCACGACTTCGCCCGCGGCCAGCACGGTCTGCCGCCCTCGGACCTCTTATTCGATCCGCTGACCTTTACGATCTGCACCGGCAACGAGGACGACCGCAGGCTCGGCCTCAACACCTTGGACGCGATCGAGCAGATCTCCCGGGCGATGCCCGAATGCCAGATCATCCTCGGCCTGTCGAACATCTC
>DATEQL010000543.1:0-9748 GCA_035272665.1 Allostellaceae bacterium | reverse complement strand
GCTCGGCGGAGCAGGAAATCGGTCAGATCGGCGATGCGTCGGCGGCGATTGAAGCGGTAGTTCCACTCGCGCGCATAGCGCGGCAGATGCTTGGCGCTGACGCCGTGGAAGGTGCCGTTGAGCCAGGTCTTCACGTTGCTGAACAGGACATGGACGATGGGCAGCACGGCATCGGCGTTTTTGCCGCCGTCCTGGACGATCGAGTAGTGGCGGAAGCTGTCGGCGAGGCCGTCATAGCTCTTCAGACCATCAGTGATGATGCGGGCGCCGGGCTTGGCGGCGCCGCGGACAAAGCCGCCCAGATCCGCCGCGGTGGCGGCGGGCAGGACGGCGATGCGGGCGCTGCCGGCGACAAAGTGGCTCTTCTTGATGCCCTCGCCCTGCCGCGGCGAGGCTGGGACGGTTTCGACCGCGATCGCCATCAGGCTCTTATTCGGATCGGTGAGGCCGCGGCCCCGGCTCTCGGGCTTGCCGCGGCCACCATAATAGCTCTCATCGATCTCGATCAGGCCGTCGAGCGGGTATTCCGGCCGCTCGCTCAGCCCGTGGCGCAACTTGTGCGCCATCAGCCAGGCCGTCTCGTAGCGCAGCGCCAGTTCGCGCGCCAGGAACAGAGCCGACACGCCGCGCTTGTCTTGCCCGATCAGCCATGCCGCCGCGAACCATTTGCGCAACGGCGTGCGGGTGCGGTGCAAGACCGTCGCGGCAGTCACCGAATGCTGCCGCCCGCAGTCGGCACATTCGAAAACCCGCGGTCGAGCCGCCAGTTGATAAGCCAGCCGCCCGGCGCACCCGGCGCAGATGAACCCGTTGGGCCAACGCAACTCCGCCAAGGCGGCGATGCACGCCGCCTCATCCCGATAGCGATCCATGAATGTGAGAAATCCGGACATCATAGGCCTCTGCCGCCACCTCAAGACCGGCGCAGGATACGCGCTCAACATGAACATATCAAGAACGTAACAACCCACCCTGCTTTAACCGGAGAGGGAGGAAACCGATACATTGCACCAGTCTTAGGACGCGGCGAAGATTTCCGCCTTCAGTCCATTAAAGCACCTGTCGTGGTGACGGGTGACGATCGGGCCGACCTGCCACGCTCTGCTTTTTATGCCGACCTCGACGAGCGTTTGACCCCGGCCTTGCGAAGTCACAAACACGGGGTAAAAAAAGCCGAAACTAGTGAGACTGACAGTGTCGCTCAAAACCAGGCGGCCTTTGGTCTCGTCGAGGAATTCAATCCTGTACCTTGACCGTTGTACGAACGTAATGACTACCTTCAATACTGTTGATGGGATCAGGCTCGTCAAAAACGATTGAATACGGCGCGGTTTATTTGCAACGACAGAAGAAGTTTTGTGCAAGGCGCCAATTATCAGCATGACTGCTATGTAAAGGCCCGCGACCAGGATCCCGATAATTAGACTTCTGAACATCGGAGCCTACCTCTCGCCAGTGCGGCTCACCTTCGGCGGCATTTCGTACGGAGCTCGACCGTCGGCGCAGCTGAGGGCGATCTAGTCTATCGACAGCCGTTCATTCCACTTGGTGCTCGACCGGCTGGCGCAGGCGCTTGGTGCGGCTGCGGCCGAGCTTCGCTTCGTGGCGTCGTTCGCGCGACGCCGCGGTCGGGCGCGTCGGAACGCGCCTTTTCCCGGGCTCGGCCGCTCGCCGAATGAGATCGATCAACCTGTCGTAAGCATCCTGGCGATTGCGTTCCTGCGTGCGAAAGCGCCGCGCCATGATGACGACCACGCCGTCCGCAGTCATCCGCCGCCCGGCGAGCGGGCGCAATCGCTCGCGCGTCCGCTCGTCGAGGCTCGTCGAGCGTGCGGCATCGAAGCGGAGCTGAACTGCGGTGGCGACCTTGTTGACGTTCTGCCCGCCAGGGCCGCCGGCACGAACGAAGACCTCCCCGATCTCGTCTTCGTCGATGGCGATGCAATCTGTGACCCGGAGCATTTCGAGCGACCTGCCTCAGCCCTTGATGCAGATCAGGGGTTCGAGCGTGGCAACCTTGCGCGACAGGCCAGCCAGATGCGCTGTCTCGACGACGGCGGTGCTGTCCTTGTAGGCGCCGGGCGCTTCTTCGGCGATGCCGCGCATCGACGGGCTCTTGATGATGATACCGCGCTCGCGGAGCTCGTCCACCACTTGGCGGCCACGCCACCGCTTCGAGGCCTGATGGCGGCTCAATCGCCGCCCGGCGCCGTGGCAGGACGAGGCGAAGGCCTGCTCCGGTCGCAACGCCGCTCCGACCATGATCGCGGATGGCGTGCCCATACTGCCGCCGATGAACACCGGCTGGCCGGTGGCGGCAAAAGCCGCGGGCAGGTCCGGACGACCTGCGCCGAAAGCACGGGTCGCTCCCTTGCGGTGAACGAAGAGGCGCCGGCGCCCGCTGCCGGTCTCGTGATCTTCCTCCTTGCAGGTGTTGTGCGAGACGTCGAACAGCACGGGAAGTGCGGCTTCGGGAAAGAAATGCGCGAAGACACGGCGCGTCAGATCGGTGAGGATCTGGCGGTTGGCGAGCGCGCAATTGATCCCGGAGCGCATGGCGCCGAGAAAGCGTTGGCCGATCTCGGAGCGGATCGGTGCGCAAGCGAGCTCGAGATCGGGTAGCGAAATGCCATGAGCGGGTGCGGTCAAGGCCATCTCGCGCAGGAACTCTGTGCCGATCTGGTGGCCAAGGCCACGCGACCCGCAATGGATACTGACGACAACGTCCCCGCGCGCGAGACCAAACGCTGCGGCTGCGCCATCGTCGGAGATCGCCGTCACCTCCTGCACTTCGAGGTAGTGGTTGCCCGAACCGAGCGTGCCCATCTCCTCGCGTTGGCGTTGTCGCGCGCGATGCGATACCGCCTCCGGTCGGGCTCCCGGGATGCAGCCATGCTCCTCGATCCGGTCGAGGTCCTCGGCGCGGCCGTAGCCTTGCCCGATCGCCCAACGCGCGCCGCCTTCGAGCATGCGATCCATCTCGATCTCGTCGAGCACGATCTTTCCCGTGCTGCCCACACCGGCGGGGATCGTGCGGAAGAGGCTGTCCGCCAATGCCTCTTTGCAGGACTCCAAGTCCTGCCGCTTGAGACCCGTCAACAAGGTGCGGACCCCGCAGGAGATGTCGAACCCGACGCCGCCGGCCGAGACGACTCCTCCCCCATCGGGGTCGAAGGCGGCCACACCGCCGATCGGGAAGCCGTAGCCCCAATGCGCGTCCGGCATCGTATAGGCAGCGTCCACGATACCCGGCAGGCACGCCACATTGCCGATCTGTTCGAGGACCTTGTCGTCCATCTCGGCAATCAGCCCCTCGTCCCCATAGAGCACGGCGGGTACGCGCATCTTGCCCTCGGGATCGACGCGCCATTGCCAATTCGAAATCCGGTGCAATCGCGAAAGGTCCATCGGTTTTACCGCCTGCTCAGACGTCGACGATGCATTGCGCGACCCAGGCGCCGTCGTCGCGAACGACGACCTTAAGCGCCGTCAAGGTCGCGCCTTTGGGCTCGACCGTCGGCATGTGGCGCGCGCGGTCGACCGGCTCGCCCCAGGCCCGACCATAAAGGCGGTTACCCTCGATCGACACGGCGAAGCGGCCGAAGACCAGCCGCCGCACCGACATCTCGTAAATCAGGGCATTGAGCCAATCTACTAGCAGATAGGCGTCGTCCGGCGCCTCGCAAGTCACCTCGATCGCTTCCTGCGAGGCGATGCCAGCCGGGTCGGTGACGGCCAAGGTCAGTGCCAGTGCCGCCTGCTCGAAGGCAGAATCGCGCGTCGGGCCGATGCCGCGGACACCGACGTCGGCGTCGTGCGGAAACAGCTCGGCATGCGGTTCGATCGCAGATCCTAGAGCCGGCGTCGTCATCGATCAGCCCAACTTGCAGCGCTCATTCGGGGGACCGTCGGATCGGAGGAGGAAAGAACGGCGCTCCGTGTCGTCGCCGAAAATATCCCCGGCGTCTGCGGCATCGAAGATCATACGATCTCGGGACCGCGCTACTTGGCGCCGCTCTTCCCGGCGATTTGAAGCAACAAGACACGAGCCGATCCCACTCAGCAATGACCGATGATCAGCGCGATGTCATCGACTTTCTGAGGACGCCATCTTCGTACGGAGCGGCGGCAGAGCGGGTCGATATCATCAAAACCCATGCCTCGCTTGTGTTCTGGCCCACGACCGCGCCTACAAGCTCAAACGCGCAGTGAAATATCCCTACCTCGATTTCTCCACCGCGGAGGAACCGGGAAGTTGACATTGGCTGCCGCACTGGCTTCCGAACTCGGTTTGCGACCGGGCGCATGCGTGCTGCGCGGCGATATAACGCGTAGACTGCTGTCGGGTATTGCCCGGGAAACAAAGCTTCCGGACGACGCATATACCCGCAAGACGTCGCGCCCGGTGTACGATGAGCTCGGTCGAAAGGCGGCAATGGGACTAAAGGCTAGATATTCGGTAATCATCGACGCGGTAGCGCTGCGTCAGCGGGAGTGGCGCTCTTTTGCCGAGGTCGCGCTTTCCGCATCCGTGCCATTTTCGGGACTCTGGCTCGAGGCTCCAGCGCACACGATGGCAGAACGCGTTCGAAGGCGCCGCCACGACGCGTCCGACGCGACTGCGGAGATTGTCGCCGAACAGGCGCGGCACGACCCCCGATCAATAGATTGGATCCGGATCGACGCTGGCGGCCAGTCGGAGGACAGCCTTGCCGCCGCCCGGCGCGCTCTCGCCACCAGCTGACAGAAAGCGCAGGATGGCCGCCTCGAAGACGCTGCCGGTGAGCGCCAGGGGCTGGAGGTTCAAATCCCCTCACTCCAACGATCTTTTCAGGCGGGCGGTGACGACAGTCACGCGAGCAGGCGGGGCGCCGGGGAGCGCTCTGTCGAAATCGCCGCACACCTGCTGATCGGTGAAACCGGCTTCGGTTAACACCTCCTGCAATGTTTCCGAGGTGTAGAGGCGCACATCACTTTGCGTCCACACTTCTCGCACTAGGCCGCCGGCCCCGTCGAAGAAGCGGTAGCGGCGCTCGATCCGGTTCACGCCCGGCCGCAAACGGGTCAGGCGCTTGGACCGGGCCAGCATCACTGCCGGAGCCCAGGGGCCCGGCGGCAAGGCTCGATGATAATCGTGAATCTCGGCTCCGTTTGGCAGCCCGTCGAGCGTGGGGTCAGGGATGAACATGTCGAGCAGCAGAACCCCGCCCGGTGCCAGGCTGTCGCGCACACCGGCGAGCATGCGGCCCCGCTCATCCGCCTCGGTCAAGTAGCCAAAGGCCGAATAGGGGCAGAGGATCGCGGCAAAACGGCGGGCCAGCCCCGGGCGGCTCATGTTCGCCGCCACGGGCTGGATTTGGCGGCGGAATCCGGCCGCGGCCGCCTTGCGGATCAGCACCCTCAGCATCGGGACCGAGCGATCCATAGCGATCACCCGCAGACCCTCCGCGGCCAAGGCCAGGGTGACCCGGCCGGTACCGCAGCCCATTTCCACCACCGAGCCGCCGAGAGCGGCGACCGCGCGTCCCGCCTCCGCCACGTACCAGGCAACATCGCGCCCGTCCGTGTTGCGGCCCATGTCCTGGTCGTAGAACTCGGCCGTCACGTCGTACGACCAGGCAGTCACGGTGTCTCGGCTTCCCGCCTCAGCAGCTCGCGGTAGACACGCTCAAGGGTCACCGCCGCTTCGCCCCAGGAAAAGGCTCTCAGCTTTTCTCTCTCCGCATTTTCCAGTGCCAACCGCCTGGGCTCGTCGGCCAATAGCTGTCCAATCGGCTCACCCATTGCCGGAATATCCGAAGCCACCACCAGGCCAGGAAGACCAGAATCGAGGAACCCACGGGCGCCGTCGGCGGTACTGACGCAGACCCGCGCCGCCGCCAGTGACTCGATCAGCTTCACGCTGGAACCCCGGGTGCCGACCAACGGGTTGATGGTCAGCGCACTACGGTCGAGCCACGGCCCGACATCATCCACGTGCTCCTCGACCGTGACGCCCGCCTGCAGGAGCAACGGGTCAGCCGCGGCGATGGTCCGGGCACCCCTCCCGCCAAGGATGGCGAGCTCCACATCCGGAAAGCGCCGGCGCAGGGCGGGAAACACGATCGCCAGGAATTCCCGCACCCCTTCCAAGTTCGGGGTATACCGAAATGGACCGGCGAACAACACAAGACGATTGCCGGCCGAGGAGCACCTGGGCGCCGTGATGACGGCGCCGTTGGGCACGACGGTGACCGATAACGGCGCCAGCAGTTGGGCATCCTCTTTGGAACAGACGACCCGGGCCGTGAAAGCGGATAGCCGCTCCCTCTCGAACAGATCCGCCTCCCGGTCCTGGCCATCCAGCAGCACGTCATGAGCCGCCAGCAGGCAGGGCAGATCCAAGGGCGGCCGCAGGCCCGCCAGCTCCGCATGCTCGATCTGGACCAGGTCTGGCTGATGCACCGCCGCCAGACGATCCAACTCCGCCTGGAGTGCCCGATGGGAATGGCTAAGGATGCGTCCAATCCGATCCGTGGGACCATCCGGCCGACCACCGATCAAATGCACGCTGTCGAACGGACCAACGTGCGCCCAGGAGCTGGAATCGTGGGCCGTCGCCTCGTCGGTCAACAGAATGAACCGCCAGCGGTCCCGCAGCGCGTCACATAGGCGCCAGGTTCGCCAAGCCCCGCCGTGGCGCGGCGGCAGGATGCAGTAAGGTGTAGCGACCAGCACCAAGGGCCGCCCGTCCGCGGTCGCCGGCCGGGCATAGACCCGCTGGGTCGTCCGTTCCAGATCGATATCCGGGAAAGGTGCCCGGCGCCGCGCCGCGCGGATCAGGCTGATCTCCGTCACAGACCGTCCGCTGGTCAACTCCTTGAGGGTGGCCGGGAGACTTGCTTCCGCGTCGCACAGGGCACGGGCGGGATCCGCCTGATTGCGAAGGTCGAACAGGATGGAGTTGCGGGCTACGATCCGCTCGATTTCGTCCGGTGCGTAAAGGCGTGAGACCGTCGCCCGGTGCCGGTGCCAAGCGACCGAGCCTGGATGAAACAGCACCTCGAGCCCGTTACGCCAAGCTTGCAGCCCCCAGTCCGCATCCTCAAAATAAAATGGAGCATAGCTCCAGGTGTCGGCCGCGAACTGCCGCAGCAGCCCCGCGTCGTAGAGCGAGGACCCCCCACTGGGATAGAGACCGCCCCGGACAAGCCCGTCTGGCTCCGGCGAGCGCTCAAACAGTTCAGACCTACCGGAATGCAGGCGCAGATCGCCCCACCCAGTCTCCTCCCGCCGCTTCTCGGGATCATCGAAGAAGATCTGCGAAGCGATAGCGAAGACCGAGGCTGCCCGCCAGGACAGCAGTGCTGCCAAGGCCGGTGGCTCCAGTGCGATGTCGCTGTTGTGGAGATAGATACCGCCGAAGCGCGCCGCCGCCAGTCCGGGAGCGATCGCTCCACTGAAGCCCAAGGGTGCCCGATGGAACTGCCAACGAACCTCGGGGTAGCCGTCCTGCAACCACCGGTAATCACCGGCGGGTGCGCCATTTACGATGACGATAATCTCCCACGGCTCGGCGAGGCCGGCCACCGCGGCCCGAAGATGGTCTAGCGCCCGCTTCAACAGCTCGGGCGTGCCGCATTCAGGGATCACGACGCTGACGCCGGGAGCCCAGGTGGCGCGGAGCACGGGCCCCTTTGGGGAGGCTTGTGCCCAGTCTCCAAGGGCTATGGCGCCGCGCAGCAGCGACCGCAGCGTTGCCGGAGCCAGCTCTCCCGTTCCAGAGAGCACAGCCTTATCGAGGTCCACCTTACCGCCGTTGTCCATCCGACCCCGTTGTCTTTCCCAAACCTGTGGAAATTTGCGATCAGGATCCCCAGCGCCCTGGGCCGGAAGCGGCTGCCAAATCCGGATAGATCAGCAGCCCGACTAGCTTCAGCCCGAAACCAAGTTCCCGCACATCAATGCCCGACCCGGTCTTCGCATGCATCAGGGCCGCTCCGCCTCGAGCGCCACGGTCAGATGAGGGCGTGGGCGTGCGGCGGGCTGGCGCAGTCATCGCGACAGCGATAGCACAACCAGTCAAGCGCCTGGTGGGTGAATTGTGCGCACCAGACGTTGGCGTGAGGCTCTCCGATGCGGAAGCTGACGGACCCGTCTGCCCGTATATGGCGGCATAGCGGGGCCGACACGGCATCGAGAATGGATTTGGGCATGCCAGGCACCAGGCAGAGCAGCCGCAGAGCCTGGGCTTGGATATCCGCTCTGAGCTGGCTGTCGGGATTGCCGATCTCTTCGGGAAAGCGGCCTTCCCCGTTCATCGCGCCAAGGATCGCGGTTGCATCAGACAATCTTCCGCCACTGATCATTCCCTCGATAGCGTAGAAGCGGGCGTGCAGCTCGCGATGTGTGGCGGCTTTGCCTTTCCAGACCGCAAGGGTCCGGCGAGCTGAGCCTGCGAGCGCCGGGGGTAGCCAATGATCGGGTACCCGCAGGATAGCGGAGGCGGTCTTGGCTTGATAAGGCCCGCAACGGGTGGACCATCGATCGGGAAGCTCCGCGGTCCCCAGCGCCAGATGGGACAACAGAGTTCCATTCGCGCTGATCATGCGTTCCAGCCACGGCACGAGGCGGGCCGCCACCTCAGTGCACCGGACCTCTCCCACTATCGGCGCGGCGTCAGCGAGCCCCCGCAAAATCATTGCAAGGTCGAAGCTGAACACCGCGCCATTGCGCCAGTCCTCGGGCGCGCCGGCGCGCGTCGGCGCCGGCGACGTACCGGACCATTGGCGGGCTATAAACTCCACGGCCGCCGTCATCAGCTCTGGATTGGGTGCATAGAGGGAGGCCCAGCGCAGCCAGTAGCCGGTAATCTCGCCATAGATGAAGCCGGGCCGGCCGGCGGCATCCAGGTGTCCGGCAATTCCGCCGAATCCGGCCCCTTGAGTGCGCTGGATCGCAGCACTCTTCAGCCAGTGGGCGACCCGATCCCGCAAGGTAGCGGGGGGCGGAGGCTGTTGACCGGTCATCGCTTTCTTTCCGGCAACGCCGCGCCTCGCGGAACGAGCTTGACCCTACACGCGCGATCATGCGGGCTTCTTGTCGGACAAGAGGCATATCGGGATGCCGAGCAATGCTCACTAAAACCCACGCGGACGAGACGCGGATTTACCATGAGCGCCATGACTTAGCGGTCCCCCCCAACTCGGCTACCGAGGCAATCGAGCGGGGCGCCACGCCCGCTGCTCAGCAGGTAGCCGATAAATATCCACGAGTGTGCATCCCGGGCGGCTTCCCGGAAAGAGGCATAAAATGGTTAAGATCCGGTTACGCGCCTTTTATGTCATCGCCGAACGCGAGGTGCCGCAGAAAGTCGTCATTGCCAAAAGGCGCAGCCATACCGCGTTTCGCACAGCTCGCGCACCATGCGCACGCGTTTCGGCGCGCACACCCTCGTACCGGCCGTCACCGCGACAGGCGGCGACAACCTCGTGCCCGGCGGCAACCAGCTCGCGGACAAATCAATAGCCGGGGAAGGAGCTCGCGCCGGTGAACAGAACCGGCATCGCGGCCGTTCAGCGGGGACGCCGCGGATCTGTGTCGTGGCCGAGCGCCGGCGCCAGCCATGGCCTACCTCGCAATCGCCGGGCGTGGCGCATATATGTCGCCCGTCACATTTTCACACGCCGATGCCGACCCCCCTTGTAAGAGGAGAGTCATGTCCCGACACATCAAGAGGGCGGCGCTGGCCGGCCAGCAGGAAGAAGCC
>DATEQL010000542.1:0-9878 GCA_035272665.1 Allostellaceae bacterium | reverse complement strand
GTTCATGGGTCAGCCTTGTGCCAAGCCGACTCTCCATGAATCACATAAATTACTGTAGGTATAGACTCTTTTTACTATGCACCGGCTCAACGGTGACTCGTTTCACGTGCAAACGCGAAATAATTGACGACACGCCCTAGTGTACTGAGTTTATCACTTGATTCCCTTGCGCGACGGTTTCGAGGGTGCGGCGCGCGCGGCTGACTTTGGCAAGGATTTCCACGGCCGATTTTGTCCAGACGAAGGGCTTGGGGTGGGCATTGTGATGGTCGAGGTAGTCGTGGATGGCTGCTTCGAGTTCGGGCACCGAGGTGAAGCCACCGCGCCGGATGCGGTGATGAGTGATCAAGCCGAAGAAGCGCTCGACTTGGTTGAGCCACGATGCCGAGGTCGGGGTGAAGTGCCGGTGAAAGCGCGGGTGCTTGTCGAGCCATGCCGTCACCTTGGCATGCTTGTGGGTGGCATAGTTGTCGAGCACGAGGTGGAGATCGAGTTTCGGCGGGGTGTGGCGGTCGATGGTTCGCAAGAAGCGCAGGAATTCCTGATGGCGGTGGCGCTTCATGCATTGCCCGATCACCGCTCCGGTGGCGACATCGAGGGCGGCGAACAGCGAGGTCGTACCCCCGGCCTTCGCCGGGGCAGGATATGGCGCTTATAATCATGGGTCATGGTGCCGGCGCGGCCCTTCTTGATCGGCAACCCCGGCTGGGTGCGGTCGAGCGCCTGGACTTGGCTCTTCTCGTCGACGCTCAGCACCATCGCCTTGTCCGGTGGGCTCAGGTAGAGGCCGACGACATCCTGGACCCCTGTTCAAGCCAGGGGCAGGCTTTTGTCGACAAATCGCTTGTCATTCTACAGCTTAAAACCACGCACAAGATGCGGCTTGAGCCCGTGTGCGTGCCAAATCCGCCGCACACTGGTCTGGCTGAGGCCGACGGTCCGGGCCATCGTCCGGGTGCTCCACTGGGTTGCCGCCGGGGGCTTCTGGTGCAGGGTTTTGCGGAATTATGTAGGTGTCTCACCAAGCTCCGGTTTAGTGGCCGATGAGGCTTTTGAGGCTCTCGATCGCCAGCAGCTTTACCACGTCGAATGACAAAGGTAGCGCCTTCTCTCGCGCGGCGGATTTAACTTTGTTCCAAAGTGTTTCTGAGCGAATCTTATCGAATAATTCGTGGCCATCCCAGGTCATAGAACTAGCGATACAATAAACAGATCCAGCCATGAGTTGAGAGCTTGTGCCTTCGATTAACCTCGCTTCAACCAACAATTTCATATTGTATGAAACCAATTCTGCATCGAATCCGTCAATTTGATTGGGGCGTAATCCCCCAGCGCTGTCCCCCTTGTTTTCAAGGGCCGCAAATATGGCTCGAATGCAATCCCAATCGCGTTTCATTTAACTCGTCCGATCGTTTAGGTGAACCGCGGTCACGCCGATCGCCTCCATGCATTGCACGAAGAAGACGGCCGAGAAGGTGCCTCGGTTGACCTTGTTCGAGATGGTCCGCTCGTTCATACCCTTGACGCCGATTGCCTCTAGCCGCTCAGCGAGTTCGCGGTAGCCGATATTCCGGCGAGCCAGTTCGGCGCGGATCGCGCCTTTGACGATGGCCTGCCAGTCCCGGTTTGAGCGCATGCGCTTCATCACTGTTGCTGTCAAAAAACATCATAAATGATGATTTGCTGGTTGACAAGCAAGAGGCTAATCGCCATATTTGATGTTAGGAAACATCATATTTGGCGATGTCTCAGCACTTCCTCCTCACCGCAGCAGCAAGGACGCTCTCGCTGAGCGCCGTTGCGCGCATGTCGGATGAGGAAGCGCACGCCAAGTTCACACAGATCCGCTGGGCCGATAACGACGGGCATCCGTACTGCCCCGAATGCGGCTGCCTCAAGGTCTACGCGTTCGCAACTCGCAAACTGTGGAAATGCGCCGCTTGCCGGTATCAGTTCTCTGTCACGGCGCGGACCATCTTCGCTGACCGTAAGCGACCGATTCGCGATTACCTCCTCGCCATCGCGATCTTCGTTAATGGTGCCAAGGGGCATTCGGCCCTGCAACTGAGCCGGGATCTCGATTGCCAGTACAAGACGGCCTTCGTTCTCGCGCACAAACTGCGCGAGGCGATCGGCTCGCAGGTTCACAACCCCGACGAACCCGAACTCGCCGGCACCGTTGCGATCGACGGCGCTTATTTCGGCGGCCACGTGAAGCCAGAGAACCGCGCGGAAGACCGCAAGGATCGCCGACTGGCCGCGGAGCAGACCGGCAAGCGCCAGGTCGTGGTCGTCGCCCGCGAGGTCCTGGGCCGCACCCTGCCGTTTATCGTGCCGCGGGAGAGTGCTGCCGTGCCGCTGATCCGCAGACACGTTGCCAGCGGGACAACGGTGCACGCCGACGAGTCAGGTGCCTGGGATGCGCTGCACGCGTCCTATCCGATGCTGCGGGTCAACCACTCGCGCGAGTTCAAGAGCGAGGAGGGAGCTTGCACAAACGAAGCGGAAAGCTGGTTCAGCCGCCTGCGGCGCGCGGAGATGGGCATCCATCATCGGATCAGCGGGCGGTACCTCTACCAGTACGCCAACGAGATGGCATGGCGCGAAGACGCTCGCCGCGAACCGAACGGCTTGCAGTGGCGGCAGATCACCGGGGCGGCCTTGCGGCACCCGATTTCCGAAACGTGGCGCGGCTATTGGAACAGGAGTGCTGCATGAAGGTCGAGCGGCCGAACACGCTGGCCGGGCTGGTCGAGAAGCGCGCGGAGATCGCCGGCCAGATCTCGGACACCCGCGCGACGCTGCGGCAGCTGATAATCGACCTGGACCACGTTGACGCGGCGATCCGGATCTTCGATCCGAGCTACGACGTTGAGGGTATCCGCCAGAAGCTCCCGAGCGCGGCGCACCGGGCATTACGCGGCGATCTGACCCGCGCGACCCTCGATGCTCTGCGGGACGCGCCGGGGCCGATGACGACCAAGGAACTGGCCCGGCACGTCATGGCCGAGCGTGGCCTGAATACGGCTGACGCGGCGCTGTTGCAGCTATTCACGCGGCGAACGGGCGCACTCCTGCGTTGGCAGAAAAAGCGCGGCATCCTGCGCTCGGTCAAAGACCCGCAGCATGGCCGGTTCGATCTGTGGGAGATCGCGGTCTAGGAAGTTGGCCGGCGCTTAGCCGGCCACGCTATCCGTGATATGCTGCTGGTGGGCTGGGAGTTCCCGCTCCTGCCCGGAGGCGATGGTCGCACTCGACCGCGCGGAGCAGTCTACGCGGAGCGGGGGTGTTTGTCACCATGGTTCGGCTGAATGTCGTTTTTCCGCGAGCACTTCTGGCCTGGCATTGGGCTGCTGCTTGGCCCCGCAATATTCATCGGTGGCTTAGTGCTGCATGCGTTGGCTTTGATTGAGATGCACCCTTCAATTGAGATTTGGGAAATCATCGGAGCAGCGATATTTTTTCTTTCTGTAATAGGTATTCTCGTTAAACAGAACAAAGCCCCACAATATTCAGGATCTCCACAAATAGAAACTACGCTGAGTGGATTAGCATCATCGATCTCATCTGCCCCATCACTACCGACTGCAGCGGAAAGGATTCTAGTGCCACTCGATGTATTTTTAGAGACTAGCGACGATCCGAAGATAACCTACAAGAGAAAATTACGTATAGTGTTAAGAAATGATAGTGGTGAGAATATTACCGTACTATCTGCCAAGTGGCAGCGGAGAACCAGTGACGATGTTTACCAACTACCGCAAGACCGTTACCTGTGGCAGATCGAAGCGCAACTCGGAAGTTGGGAAGAAAACAAATGGAAGCCGGGTGAATTGACGGAAATCTCTATCCCGCCGGGATATGCGGTGTGGATTTACATAGGCGTGCATGATCAAGCTACGCATCGGGGCATCGGTCGCCGTTTGGTACAGGGTCGGCTCGGTGTTCTGGTATTAGTGCTAAGGATTGACGGGCAGATAGTGGAGCAACGCATATCGCCGGGACCGATTCGAACGTGATTTCCTGTTACAGGTGGCTTCCTCGGTTCTAACGATTGATCAACCATCCTCTGGCATACCGTCCGCATGCCAGACGGAGACCAACTCTACTACCTGCGCCGGACGCGAACTCAAACATATCATCGGCGGCGACTCGCCACACTGCTGCGCGAGCTGCTTTACCTCGGCATCTTGGTCGCGCTCGGGCTAGGCGTGTTCGCCTTAATCGGATTGGATTTGGGCTCATAACCCGCTCTAACTGCCGAGCGCGCCCGACGATGGTCTTTGCGAATGTCCTCCTGATTGCGTCGTTTTTTGATGCTCGCATTCATGGGCAGGGAGCCGAGCGAGCGGGCTATTTCCATGCTCGCCAAGACGATCCATAGCAGCTTCAAGCGGCAGAGGAACCCGGTGGTGACCTATGATCGGGCATCGACTTGGCCGGGGAAATGGCGCTTGCTGCTGCCTTGAAAAGACTGCGATCTAGCATGCATTTTCGACTAGATGGATGTTACTGCCGTTCCGCTCCCGCCTAACTCGACGCAACGCCTCATATTCCTCCCGCACCCCTACGTTCCGAGCCAAGTCATTTTCTATGAAGGCGCGGATAGCCTTATGCAAGACCGCTTTCCCCGATGCCATGTGATGAGCTGCTAGGAAATCGGCAAACTCGCTTGCCAGCGGTTCGTCAAGATCAAGCCTTGACCCACTCGATCGCGGACGTCCAGTGCGTGCCATGACCGAATTTGTACGACTTTGTCGGACTTAGTACAAAGTCTCTGTTGACCCAGCCGAAAACAAGGCGCAGGATGCGCGCGCAAAAAAAGGGGCGCCCCGAAGGAACGCCCCCAAAATGTGGCACTCTTCATATCCACAGGTTTAGGTCGGATCAGGACCTAGCCGCCGGCTGATTTTGGGCAGCGATGCGCTCCGTCGGCGTCGGGGCCATCGCCGGGTGTGTGCGTCAATTTCTTGCCACTCACCCTGCCAGTAGCGCTGATACACCCGCACACTGACCGCGCGGTCCGTGGAGGGCATCAGGTCGACGATTGTAGCCATGGGCCATCTTTCGTCATAGAGACGACGGCTTGGGGCCGTCTCCCTCGGAGCGCCCCATGCGCCCCGCGGCACTTAGGGCACTGGGGCACACGCTCTATGACAAAGGTGATCGCCGGGTGTGCGATCGCCGACCGGCAGAGCATGCCGGCTTCTCAAACGTGGTCAATGGCTTACGCTTGCCGCTCCAGACCGACGAACCAAAAAAGTTAAGGATAACAGAAGGCTTGTGCAGCTAACCGAGTCGCGCCGCCTCACCGGCGGTCAACATCAACGTGCATTGTGCAACGAACGCAATGCCGAATCGGCCCGGTAGATCCCAACGGTTTAGAAACGTGTCTCTGTCAAAAGCCTCGCATGTCCGAGGAGACAGAGCGCCTAGCGTTGCGGGAAGTCGGTCAGCTGCGAACCGACATCGCGAATTGGTCAGGAATTCTTGATGCGACAGGTTAATGCGCTGCCGAGCGCACGGGATCTATTTGGCGAGCGGCAACGCTGATCGCGTTCGTTGCCGCGGTAATAGGCATTGTGGGGATCGAGGCTTTCTGGCACTATTTCCCGTGTGCGCTGAGCTAGGGTGCGACAAAGCGAACCGCACCCGCGATCTCGCAGGAGCCAAAAGCGTGAGCAGCCAGCAGATTCGGAACTTCCCTTGCCCGGCAACAGAAACCGCCTGCGTTGATCCGCGTTGCAAAAAGAATCATTGCGCACAGAGAGACGATGAGGAAAATCGGCGACGACTCACCCAAGCTGAGGAAGACAAACGGTTCATTAAACAGTACGGCGAACTTGCTTGGAAGATAAAGCAGATCAAGCTTTGATCTTTCTTTGACTTAGGTGAGACAGCTACATAATTCCGGGGTTTTGTCCACTACTTGCGCAATCACTTCGGGTGCCAGCGGCGGCTTGCGCCCGGGACGGCTGGCGTCGCGCTTGAGCCCGGCGATCCCTTGCGCCACGTAGCGCTGCTGCCAGCGCCACACCGTCGGCTTGCTCTTGCCCACCTCCCGAGCGATCGACATCGTCCCAACACGGGCCGCCGACAGCAGTACGATGCGCGATCGCCAGACCAATTTCTGTGGCGTATTACGGTCCGCCAGCCAACTCTCCAGCTGCGCCCGATCCTCGGGAGACAGCCAGACGCATATCTCTGTGCTCATACGCCAATTATTGCACAGCCCATCCAATAGGGAATCTTCTGTTAGCCTCAGTACACTAGGCTAGGTGTGTTTGCTGCATAATTTCGGAGGGATGCTGATGTCATCGCAATCCCAGGTCGAGCCGGCCCGCTCGGTGCCGGTGGTCTCGCGGGCGGACGTGGTGGTCGTCGGCGGCGGACCGGCCGGGCTCTCCGCCGCCGTCTCCGCGGCGCGCGCGGGGACCTCGGCGACCTTGGTGGAGCGCTATCCCTATCTGGGCGGGCTCGCCTCGGGCGGGATGGTGCTGGTCCTCGACGACATGTGCGACGGCGACGAGATCACCGTTCGCGGCATCTGCGCCGAGCTGATCGAGCGGATGCATCGCTGGGGCCTCGCCGTCTATCCGCCCGCGAGCGAGCGCGGCCACGACCTTGCGATGTATCGCAAATGGTCGCGCTGGGGCCTGTTCGATTTCACCACACGCACCACGCCTCACCCGATCTGCTACGCCGTCGCGTTCGATCCCGACGGATGGAAGCGGGCGTCCGACGACATGGTACGGGAGGCGGGGATCGAGCTGCGGCTGCACAGCTGGTTCTCCGGTACGATCGTAGACGACGGCCGCGCGGTCGGCATCGTTGTCGAGACCAAGGAAGGCCGGCAGGCGATCATGGGCCGGGTCGTCATCGACGCGACCGGCGATCTCGACGTCGCGGCGAGCGCCGGTGCCTCGTTCATCGACGGCGCGTACATGGTGACCACGGTCTTCCGTCTCGGCGGCGTCGATACGGACGAGGCCGAACGCTTCCAGTTCGAGGAGCCAGAGCGCTTCCGCGCGGTGGATCGCGAAGCCAGGCGCGTGATCGCGGGCTCGTGGGACTACTGGTGGCTGAAGACCCCGCTGCCGGGGATCGTCTGGTGCAACTGTCCGCACATGACGGGGCTCGACGGTTTGAAGGTCGCCGACCTGACGCAAGCCGAGTTCGAGGGGCGGCGGCGCATCCACGCCATGGTCGCTTTCGTGCGCCAGCATATGCCGGGTTTCGAGCGCTGCTACGTCATCGACGTGGCACCTCAGACCGGCGTCCGCCAGACGCGGCTCCTGGAGGGCGAATACGTCGTGACCAAGGAGGACGTGACCAACCGCGTCCACTTCCCCGACAGCGTGGCGCGCGGGCGCGACTACTACACCCCGTATCGCGCGCTGCTGCCGAAATCGGTCGACCAGCTTCTGGTCGCCGGCCGTCACTACTCCGCCACTTCCGCCGCGCAGAAGATCTCGCGGGAGATTCCGCCCTGCATGGCGATGGGCGAGGCGGCCGGCCTTGCCGCGGCGATGGCGCTCGCTGGCGGCGTCTCGGTGAAGGCCATCGACGTGGTGCAGCTGCAGCAGCGGCTGCGCGATCAGGGTGCGGATCCGGGCGACCGCCCGTCGGCGAATGCAAGGATTCTGGAGATGCAAGCGTGAGTGTCGTGACGCAGCCTCAGCAGGCCCAGCCGCTCACCGGCGTGCGGGTGATCGATTTCACCCAGGTGATGCTCGGGCCGTGCTGCACCCAGATGCTCGGCGACTACGGCGCCGATGTCGTCAAGATCGAGCGCATCGGCGCGGGCGATCTCTCCCGCACCTCGATCCCCGACCCCGCGGGCCTGTGCAACCCGGTGTTCTGCAGCCTCAATCGCAACAAGCGGAGCATCGCCCTCGACCTGAAATCGCCGGCAGGTCTGTCGATCGCGCACACGCTCGCGCAGACCGCTGATGTCGTCGTCAACAACTTCCGCGCCGGCGTCATGGAGCGGATGGGTCTGGGCTACGAGGCGCTGTCGGCGATCAACCCGCGGATCATCTATGCCTTCGGTACCGGCTTCGGCGCCGAGGGCCCTTACGCGCACAAGGGCGGGCAGGACATCTTGGCACAGGCGATGAGCGGCGTGATGGCGCGCAAGTGCGACCCCTGCGAGCCGCTGACGATCTATCCGACCGCACTGGCCGACTACTCCGCTGGCATGCATCTGGTGCAGGGTGTCCTGCTCGCGCTGTTGCATCGCGAGCGCACGGGCCGCGGACAGGTCGTGTCGGTGTCGCTGTACGACAGCATGCTCGCGATGCAGATGCAGGAAGCGGCGATGTGGCTGATGCGCGGGCGAGATTTCTCGTGGGGTGCCATGCCGTACACCGGAGTGTTCGAGACGACCGACGGCGCTATCGTCGTCGTCGGCGCGTTCAAAGCGAACCCGCTGCAGGACATCTCGCGGGCACTCGGACTTCCGGACCTCTCCGCCGACGAGCGTTTCGCGACCTTCGAGCGCTGCGTCGAGAACCGCACCGCCCTGCACGCGATCCTGCGGGCCCGGGCGGCGACGAACAGCACTGCCTACTGGATCGGGCGGCTGGAGGCGGGGGACCTGCTGTGCGCTCCGGTAAGGAAGCTCGGCGAGGCGCTCGGCGATCCGCAGACGGCGATCAACGGCATGTTGGTGCACGCCGACGGCGGCAATGACCGGCTCGGCCTCGTCGGCTCGCCCGTGCATCTCTCCGACGACGGGTTCGCGCTGCGCCACCTGCCGCCGCTGCTCGGCGAGGACGGCGAGGCGATTTTGACGGAAGCCGGCTACGATGCGGCGGCGATCGCCAGGCTGCGCGCGGACCGCGTCGTGGCATGACCGTTCGCCTGGATATCACCGATCAGGTCGCGCGCGTGACGATCGATCGGCCGGAGGTGCTGAACGCGCTCGACGCGGCGAGCGAGGCGGCACTCGAGGAAATCTGGCGCACACTCGAAGGCGACCCGAGCGTGCGCGCGGTGGTGCTGACGGGTGCCGGTGACCGGGCGTTCTGCACGGGGGCCGACATGCGCAATGTCGGCAAGTCCGGTGTGGACTATTGGCTCGACGCCAATCCGAACGGCTTCGGCGGGATCGCGCTGCGCACCACGCTCGACATCCCGGTCATCGCCCGCGTCAACGGCCACGCGCTCGGCGGCGGGTTCGAGATGGTGTTGGGCTGCGACATCATCCTCGCCGCCGAGGAGGCGACATTCGGCCTGCCGGAGCCGCGTGTCGGCCGGCTGCCGCTCGACGGCGGCATCGTGCTGCTGCCGCGACAGGTGCCCTATCACATCGCGATGGGCATGCTGCTGACCGGCCGCCGCCTGCGCGCGGCCGAGGGCGTGGCGATGGGCCTCTTCAACGAGGTCGTGCCGCGCGCCGCACTCGATATGGCGCTCGACCGCTGGCTCGCCGACATCCTGGCGTGCGCGCCGCTCGTCTTGCGCGCGATCAAACAGACCGTCCGGCGCACCGCGCATCTCGCGGCGCGCGAGGCGCGCGCGCAGAAGCTGCCGGCGCTGACGGCATGCCTCGCCTCCGAAGATGCCGAGGAGGGCGTGCGCGCGTTTCGGGAAAAGCGCGCGCCGGTCTGGGCCGGGCGCTGACGCCGAAACGGCTTCACTCCGTGGTGGCGCCGAACGCGGTCCGTTTCCCGTTGTTCTTCCTCCCTCAGGCCTGATCGCAAATCGTTGATCGCGGGCCTGAAAATTCGTTGATGCGTTAGGCGGCAATTTGACGTCTAAGCCATCGACCGAGTTTGTTATTCCGGCGACCCAAGGGGCCCGAACGAGGCGGCGGATCGCGATTTTCGTTGTTTTTTGCCCGCCGAACCACCAGCGCGGCGCAGGAAGAGGAG
>DATEQL010000541.1:0-3763 GCA_035272665.1 Allostellaceae bacterium | reverse complement strand
CGATCGCGACGGCGGGATCCGCGACCTCTCCGGCGCCGTCCGCGATATCGACGGGGAGGCGCTAGCGCCAGCCTCGCTTGATCGGCTGCGCCGCCTCGATCCGGCGAGCCTGCCGCTCGTCCCCGGCACGCCGCGTCTCGGACCGTGCGTCGGTTTGGTGTCCAAAATCGTCGCCATTGGCCTCAATTATCGTCTGCACGCGCAGGAGGCGGGTGCGGCGATCCCCGCGGAGCCGATCTTTTTCATGAAGGCGACGTCCTCAATTTGCGGTCCGAACGACGACGTGATCGTCCCGAAGGGCTCGCAGAAGACCGATTACGAGGTCGAGCTCGGCATCGTCATCGGCAGCCTCGCCCGTCACGTGTCCACAGTCGACGCCCGTAAGCACGTCGCCGGCTACTGCGTCGTCAACGACGTCTCTGAGCGCGAATTTCAGCTCGAGCGTGGCGGGCAGTGGACCAAGGGCAAGAGTGCCGACACCTTCTGCCCGATCGGCCCGTGGCTGGTCACCACCGACGAGGTTCCCGATCCCGGCAAGCTGGCGCTGTGGACCGAAGTCAACGGCGAGCGGCGTCAGAGCAGCAACACCGGCGACCTGATCTTCGGGGTCGACGAGATCGTCAGCTATGTCAGCCAGTTCATGACCTTGTTGCCCGGTGACGTGATTCCGACCGGGACGCCATCGGGCGTCGGCATGGGCTTCAAGCCGCCGAGATTCCTAAAGCCCGGCGACCGGATGCGGCTGTCGGTCGAGGGTTTGGGCGAGCAAAACCAACGCCTCGTGGCCTACATCGGATAGCGCCGCCAACCGGCATTACCCCCTCTTCTCTGCGCCTCTGGCGGACCAAGAGGTCAGATCTTCCGACGCCTCGAAGCGATGCGCAGCGCTAGCGCGACGCGATAGTTTTACGCTATGATTCGGCGTTTCACGCGGTCGCCGCATTTTATTGCACGTTTAGAGGACCTATGTACGAACGCCGCCCCGGCTTCTTTCGCGAGGACACTCCCCCAGGCCGTCGCGTCGAGGCCACAGTCAAGTGGTTCAATGCCAGCAAGGGTTTTGGATTCGTCACCCTCGCCGACGAATCGCAAGACGCGTTTCTGCCGATGGCGATCCTGCGTCGCGCCGGCTATGAGGACGTGCGCGAAGGCGCCTCGATCACCTGCGAGATCAGCGCCGGAGCGAAAGGCCCGCTGGTGACCAATGTCTTGAACGTCGACAACAGCACCGCGGTTGCGCAGCAAGGCTGGGCCGGCGCGATCGACCGTCGCGGACCCCGGTCCTCCACAACGATGGAGGGTGCGGTGAAATGGTTCGAAGCCGAAAAGGGCTATGGGTTCATTTCGCCAGATGGTGGTGGTAAGGACGTATTCATCCACATCACCGCGCTCCGCCGCAGTGGCGTCAACGCTCTCGAACCCGGCCAGCGGGTCAGGGTCGAGGCGGTCGAGGGCAAGAAGGGTCTCGAGGCCGATCGCATCACCCTCATCTGAGGGTGTTGCCGGAACCGAGGGGTGAGCAAGAGGGCGGGTCCGAACCCGCCCTCCGCGGCTGTTTGGCCGCGGCCCGAGCGATTGCGTGATTGCTCGGCGATGAGGTTGGTCTGGCGTCGTCGGCATTCCATTGTTAGCTTAACCAACGCGTCCGGAACCAACTAGCTCCGGAGACGACGCGGCGGCCCTGCGCGCCCGTCCTGTCGATCACAGCGAGAGCGAGACGATGGACCTGCATGATACGATCCGGACCTATCGGCTTTTTTCCGGTTCCTACGACATCGTGTTCGGCCCGGTGTTCCATCCCGGGCGCAAGGACGCCGTGCGCATCGCGAACGACCGGCCGGGGCAGCGAATTCTCGAAGTCGGTGTCGGCACCGGTCTGACGCTGCCTAATTTCCGGCCCGACTCACGAGTGACCGGGATCGATGTCTCGGCGGAGATGCTGGCGAAGGCGAAACGGCGGGCCAAGCGCCTCCAGCTCGCCCACGTCGAGGGCCTCCACGTGATGGATGCCGAGAACCTTGAATTTCCCGACAGCTCCTTCGATGCGGTGCTGGCGCTCTACGTCGCCTCGGTCGTGCCCAACCCGGCGCGCTTTGCCGCGGAGATGCGCCGGGTGTGCATACCCGGCGGGACGATCGTCGTCGTCAATCACTTCACCAGCGAGAACCTGCTGCTGCGCTTCATGGAAAAGCGCGCGGCCCGGCTCGCCCGCCATATCGGCTTTCATGCCGATTTCCCGTACGACGCGTTCCGTCGCGACAGCCAGCTCTCCATCCGCGAGGTGCGGCCGAGCAATCTGTTCGGCTATTGGAAGCTCTTGCGCTGCGTCAACGAGAAGCCGGCGTCGAGCCTGGGTTGATGAGCTAGCCCCCGAGGCTGTCGGCCATCCGCCATAGGCGGATCTCGCGCAATAGCGCCTCGACCGCGCCGCAGGCGAAACCCAGGCATGTCTCGTCGACGAGTCGGCCGTCCCGGATCTTGTCCGCGACGGCGGTGATGGTCACTTCCCGCGCCAGAGCGACCCGCGCAAGCATCGAATCGAGGGTTACCCGCATGTGATCCAGGCAACGCGGGCCGCCTAGCGCCCCGCGCGAGGTCGCCATGATCGCCACCGGCTTGTATGCCATCACCGAGGTAAAGGCGGGTCGCGAGGCCCAGTCGAGCGCATTCTTTAAAACGCCGGGAATGCTGTGGTTGAACTCGGGCGCACAGAGGACGAGCCCGTCGCTGTCGGCGATCGCGGCGAGCAGCGCCTTGACCGGCTCGGGCCGTCTTTCGCCTTCAAAATCCTGGTTGTAGGGCGGGATCGGCCGTAGGTCGTAGATCCTCAGGTCGGCCCGAGCGACGAACTTCTCCCGCAAGGTCTCGAGGATCGCGTTCGAAAAGGAGCCGCTGCGCAAGCTGCCCGACATCCCGAGGAGCCGGGCGGGCGGTGTCTCTGACATCCTCGGCTTTTTCCGTTATGCGGGGACGGGCGCTCCTCATAGCGAAAGCCGCTCGCCAATGGCAACCTTCTCGCGCAGGATGTGGCATGAGCTTGCGTCCCTCCCGTCGAGGCCTCGTCCCGCCCTTCATCGCCATGGATGTCCTGCGTGCCGCCAACCAGCGCGAGGCTGCCGGCGCCGAGATCATCCATCTCGAAGTCGGCCAACCGGGAAGTTCGGCGCCCGAACCCGTGCTCGACGCAGCCCGGAGCGCGCTCGTCAGCGAGCCGATCGGCTACACCGATGCGCTCGGGATCGCCCCGCTGCGGCAGGCGATCGCCGCGCATTACCAGGTGCAATACGGGGTCGCGGTCGATCCCGCCGAGGTCGTCGTGACGACCGGCTCGTCGGGCGCCTTTCTGCTCGCTTTTCTCGCGGCCTTCGAACCCGGTAACCGGGTCGGGCTCGCCCTCCCCGGCTATCCGGCCTACCGCAACATCCTGACGGCCCTCGAGATCGAACCGGTGCTGATCGCGGTCGGCGAGAACACGCACTACCAGCCGACACCAGAACTTCTCGCCGATTTAGGCAGGCTCGACGGGCTGATTGTCGCGAGCCCGGCCAATCCGACAGGGACGATGATCGGCGCGGCCGATCTCGCCCGGCTATTCGCCTATTGCGGAGAGTGCGCCATCCGGCTCATTTCGGACGAGATCTACCACGGGATCACCTATGAGACCCCGGCGGCAACGGCGCGCGCCTATGGGCGCGAGGCGGTCATCGTCAACTCGTTCTCGAAATATTACAGCATGACCGGGTGGCGGCTCGGTTGGATGCTG
>DATEQL010000540.1:0-2849 GCA_035272665.1 Allostellaceae bacterium | reverse complement strand
GTAGATGACTTCGGCATCGACACCGTCGCGGTCGAGTTCCTTGACGCGCAGGTGCGGGTCGCCCGGCCGGCGCCACCCCTTGGTCTTGTAGTCGTCGTAGAGCCCGGCCTCGTGCATCTTGTCGACGCGCAATTGCTTGCCGGGGACGTAATCCGAGCCCACGGCGCCGACCCCGCCCGCCTTGCCGTAATCGGCGCCGTTGTTGTCGATCCAGCGCTTGGTGCCGTCCGGCTGCTCTTTGACGTAGGGCATCTCCTCCTTCGACGCGCGGGCTGCCTGCGAGGTGAACAGATCGGGCGGCAGCCAGATCATGTCGAGATGACAATCGGCCGAGATGCGCCGGTACTGCATAACCCATCCTCCACTCAAGTTGCCTATTTTCCCATGTCACTCTACCGAGCGTAAGACCGGCGTCCTATGCCGATCTGCGCAACGCTCCGATGCAGCGCGGTCAACCCTTGCGACTCCTAAGTTCGAACTGAGCCACCTGCGCGTCGGCGCGGGCAATAAACAACGAATATCGCGTCTGCACCCCAACGACGGTTGCCGTCTTGAGCCAGAACTGTTAGTATTTCAAATAATTAGCGCGCAATCCGTCACCCGAAAAAACAACGAGTGGAGGCACCGGGAGCAACGAAATCGGCACGACCGAGCAATCAAAAAAATAACAATATTGACGCAGCGCGGACGCTCGCGCACCTGATGCTTAACGCACGCCGGGCGCGGGGTGGTGTAGGATCATCCGCCACCGAGGAGGCGCCATGGACCCCACCGGGCTAGCCCGTGTCGAACGCCGTCTCGCGGCGATCCTCGCCGCCGATGTGGCGGGGTATTCGCGGCTGATGGGAGCGGACGAGGGAGCCACGCTCGGTCGGCTCAAAGCGCCGCGCCATGAGCTTCTCGATCCGAAAATCGCCGAGCACCACGGGCGGATCGTCAAGACCACCGGCGACGGCCTGCTGGTGGAATTTGCTAGCGTCGTCGACGCGGTGCGTAGCGCAGTCGAGGTGCAGCAGGCGATGCCCGAGCGGAACACCGGCGTCGGGGCGGACAAACGCATCGAACTGCGCATCGGCATCAATCTCGGCGACGTGATCGTCGAGGGCGACGACCTCTATGGCGACGGCGTCAACATCGCCGCACGGATCGAAGCCCTGGCCGATCCCGGCGGGGTGTTCGTCTCCAATACGGTCTATGATCACGTGCGCGAAAAGGCCGGTGCGCGTTTACCGGGCCCGCGACGTGGACGCCAGGAGCCTCTCGGCCCCGGCTCAACCGACGCCGCCGCTGCCCGACAAGCCGTCGATCGCGGTATTGCCGTTCGCCAATCTGAGCGGCGACCCTGAGCAGGAATATTTCGCCGACGGCATGGTCGAGGAGATCATTACCGTGCTGTCGAGGATAACGTGGTTCTTCGTCATCGCGCGCAATTCGAGCTTCACCTACAAGGGTCAGGCCGTCGATGTGAAGCAGGTCGGGCCTGAGCTCGGCGTCCGTTATGTCCTCGAAGGCAGCGTGCGCAAGTCCGGCAACCGCTTCCGCGTCACCACACAGTTGGTCGACGCCGCGACCGGAAACCACGTCTGGGCCGAGCGCTATGACTGCGAGATCGCCGACATCTTCGCGGTGCAGGACGAGATCACTGAGCGGGTGGTTGCGGCGATCGAGCCAGAGCTCCACGCGGCCGAACATTTCCGCAGCCAACGCAAGCCGCCGGAGAGCCTCAATGCCTGGGAATGCGTGATCCGCGCGCTGTCCTGCATCGGCCAGGGCACGCGAGAAGCGAATACCGAAGCCGAGGCATTGTGCCGTCGCGCCATCGCAATCGCGCCCGATTATGGCCAAGTGCACAGCCTGCTCGCCTGGGCGCTGTTGCGACGCACGTCCTGGTCAGGCGGGTTGAGGATGGCGGTACCGGAGATAAGTACGGAAGTCGGCGCGGCGCTCGGCCTCGACGACCGCGACACTTGGGCCCACCTGGCGCAGGGTATTTTGTTCGTACGGCTGCGTCGCTTCGATGAGGCCGTGCGCGCGTTGCGCCGTGCCGTTGAATTGAACCCGAACTTCGCATTGGGTCATGGTGCTCTGGGCCTGCCGCTCGCCCTTCACGGTGCGCAGGAAGAGGCCATCCGCTGCGCCGAGTACGCATTGCGGCTGAATCCAAACGATCGGCTCGTCGGCACCTACGCTGCGCGCGCGATAGCGTTCGCCCATTTCACCGCCGGGCGTTATACGGAGTGTGCTGCTTGCGGGCGCAACGCGATCGAAAAAAGCCCCGAGGACCTTCCGAGGAATTGGATGCTTACCGCGGCACTGGGGATGCTCGGGGAGATGGTTGCGGCGGCCGAGGCGCGGGCAACACTGCTTCGGCTGCAGCCGGATTTCTCCTTGACCTGGGTGAGCGAGAACGTGCCACTCACCGGAGAAGCGGCGGAACGGCTGCGCGAGGGCCTGCGCAAGGCCGGAGTGCCAGAGGGATGAGCCAGACCCGCCGTCTCGCCGCGATCCTCGCCGCCGATGTGGCGGGGCATTCGCGGCTGATGGGGGCGGATGAGGAAGGCACGCTCGAACGCCTCAACGCGCTGCGCGGCTTGAATATGGCGACGACGGCTCTTGCGCGCAGGATAAAATAACTAGTTATATCACTAGGGCGTGTCGTCAATTATTTCGCGTTTGCACGTGAAACGAGTCACCGTTGAGACGGTGCATAGTAAAAAGAGTCTATACCTACAGTAATTTATGTGATTCATGGAGAGTCGGCTTGGCACAAGGCTGACCCATGAACCGATATGCACTTCGCGATGACCAATGGGAGCGAATCAAGCACCTGCTTCCCGGAAAAGCCGGAG
>DATEQL010000539.1:0-5341 GCA_035272665.1 Allostellaceae bacterium | reverse complement strand
CTTCGGGCGCCCGATGCTCGAACAGCACGCATCGTTGTAATGTAGCAGACGGATTGGTGCCCGAGCAGAATAACGCCCGCGAAATAAGGTTCGTTCGACGCACTTGGTTATATCTGTAACCGATTCGCGCTGACGCTCAATCGCTCTGCAAATCACAAAAGTGCAGGATTCCTGCTCCCAGATAAGGGCCTGGCGTCACGCCGCGCGATCCAGATCAGCAGCACCAGCGCCGGGATGGTCGCGACTGTCGTGAGCAGGAAGAACGGCACCCAACCGAGCTTGTCGGCGAGCACGCCCCCCGAAGACGCGACCAGCGTGCGCCCCACCGCTGCCAGTGAAGACAGCAGCGCGTACTGAGTCGCGGTGAACGCGGGTGAGCATAGGCCGGAGAGATACGCCACCAGTGCCGTGCCCGCCATCGCGCCCGTCAGATTCTCGGCGGCGACGCAGAGCGCGAGATAGTCGAGCCGATGGCCGCCCACCGCTTGCAGCACGTAGAACAAATTGCCAGCCGACTGGAGGACCCCGCACAGTACCAGGGCGCGCATCACACCGAGCTTCGACGTCACCACGCCACCGACCAGCGCGCCGGCCACCGTCGCGACGAATCCGACCAGCTTGGAGACGGCGGCGATCTCGTTGAGTGAGAAACCGAGCGAGATGTACAGCGGCATCGCCATGACGCCCGCCATCGCTTCGCCCAGCTTGTAGCCGACGATGAAGAGGACGATCGCCGGCCACATCGGCCGCCGCATGAAGTCGGCGAACGGCCCTGAAACCGCCGTCGCGAGCCAATCGCGGAGCGCTTCCCATCCTCCCGTTGCGCCATGCGGCTGCGCCTCTGGCGGCGTCGTTGGCTCGGGCCCCAGGATGAACACGAGCATCCCCACGCCCAGCAACGCCGCCATCGTGACGTAGGCCGCGAACCAACCGTAGCGGGCCGCAATAATCAGCGCGCCGGCGCCCGAGACCAGCATGGCGATCCGGTACCCGGTCTGAATCATGGCGGCGCCGGGCCCTTGCTGCTCGGGCGTGAGGATCTCGACCCGATACGCGTCGATCACGACATCCTGGCTCGCCGAAAGGAATGCGACCAGCAGCGCCAGCGCTCCCATGCGCGCAAGATCGACTTTCGGGTTGCATGATCCCAGGGCGAGCGTCGCGGCGATGAGTGCCAGCTGAATCGCGATGCCCCAGCCGCGCCGTCGCCCGAGCGGAATCGGTGGCGGCAGCCGATCGATCAGCGGCGACCACAGGAACTTGAGAGCATACGGTGTGCCGACCAGGGCGAAGGCGCCGATGGCTGCACGGCTCACGCCAGCGGTGGCGAACCAGGCCGACAGCGTCGAAAAGGTCAGCAGCAGCGGGATGCCGCTGGCGAAACCGAGCGGCAGGATCAGCAGCACGCGCCGCTCGGTGTACTGCGCGATCGAACGCCGCCAGGCAGTCATGGCCCTCGCTTCTGTTGTCACACCCTGTACTGCCGGCATGGTGACTTCTTATCATGAACGAGGCGACCACGATCGATCACGGTCGAACACAACCTGCGAGAAATGGGGGTTTTGTTGGAATCGAGGTCGGTGGTGATCGGCCCTGTTCGGTCGTGATCTGCAGTCGTTTGGCAGTCGATTTGAGCGCTGCTCGATATCTCCTCGAACCAAACGGTCGGACCCGGTCGGGAAACTATTTCGGAGCGCTCATCGCCCCTCTCGACTTGCTCCAGAGGTCACTTGGCTGCGCGTCTTTTCGATCTCCATGATAAGTCCCCTGGATTGGCGCAACCAAGCGCCTCCCGCTGTCAAATTGCCCCGCGAGCGTCTATTAAATTAATCGGCCGCACACGCCCCGGCGCGCTCGACGGGCACGTTGAGCATGGCGGACGTGAAAGGAGAAATCGCATGGCTAAAATCCCCGCCAAACGAAAAATAGGGGAACCCGAAAAGCCTGCCGGCCTGCGTCCGCGCGCGCAACTGGACTCCCGGTTTCCCATTACCTATGAATCCTCCGTGCCCGAAGCGATGAGATTAATCACTGAGTACTTTGCCGCATTGAGCCGCCGGGATCTCGAAGGGATGGCGCGCACCCTCCATTTTCCTTTCGCCACCTACGAGGGGACCGAGCCGACCGTCATCGAGACCGAAAAAGACCTGCTCGCCAATCCGCCGCCCTCGATGAATGTGACCGGCAAGCGAGCGACCCGGATCAATCCCGGCGCCTACGACATGCTCGACAGCCTCGAACTGCACACCTATCACCCCGTCAGCGTGGGCTTGTCGCTGTGCTACAGCCGCTACGGCACCGACGGCCATAAACTGCTCGTCTGCCAGGGCATCTACGCGATCACCAACAACGACGGGAAATGGGGAATTGAACTGAGTTCCACGATCTTCACGCCCGCCGACTACGTTGGGGTGAGCTACAATGACGCGACCGAGGCGGCGCTGCGCCGGAGCCGCGATTGGATGCTGGGGTACTCGCTGCGTGACCAATCGGTGCTGAACAGTACTCATCAACTTGGCCAGCGGGCAGGTCTCGCGCCTCCCGACCCGCGCAGTCTCGCCCACAATGCCCGTGGCGGAAATCCGATGGACCAATATCGCAGCAAGGGCGTCAAGAGCCGCCTGCGCGTATCGGAGGCCATCCCGGAAAGCATTGCCAGGATGGATGCCAACTTCCCGGAGTTCGCTGAATGGGCCGGTGGCGGCGTCGGCCAGTGGGCATACACACTCAGCCTGCCGGGAGCGCGTGTGCTTTATGCAACGGTCGATAAAGCGCACGTCTACGGGGGATACATCCGCTACACCGCCGACGCCACCGTGATCTCCGAAAGCCACGCGCTGTCGATCATGACTTACAAGAAGGGACGCTGGGGCAGTTCGGGCGGGTTCGGCATCATGATGCATCATGACCACACCAATGACATCCGCGCATGAGCAAATTCCGGCTAGAGCCTGTCGGCGAAGGGGACCTTCGTGTGGTGAAACTTCCAGGGATCTTTTCTGTGGCTTTGGCCGTACTCGGCTTGACGGCGCAAATTGCGCCCGCTCGGGCCGACACCTATGGGGCGATAGCATATTCCGAGCAAAATGCCGCCTACGCGTGGTCCGTTGACGCGGGCAGCGCCAAAGACGCCAATCTGAGGGCGCTCTCCTTCTGTACGAAGAAAGGCGATGGCTGCATGGTCGTCGCCAGCTTTTCGAACAGCTGCGCTGCTCTTGCAGTGGGGGTCAATAACCGCTTCGCGGCCAGCCAAGCTGGCAACCGCGAACAAGCCCAGAGCGATGCCTTGAACACCTGTCGCAGCAAGGGAGGCACCCGCTGCGACATCAAGGTCGCTTTCTGCGCTAGCCCGCCTGGTCTCAACGCAAAGCCCGGGCTCTGGAAATTAATCAACCAAGACGTGAGCGACGGACAAATCCAGCCTGCCTTCACCGGCACTCGCTGCATCAAGCCGGAAGACATCTCGGCCCACAACTGGGTATTCCTGCTCGATGCGGCCGCTTCCGACGCCACGTGCAAGCGCACCGACTTCCACGCGAGCAGCAACTCGATCGAGTGGAAGTTCGTATGCAGCGGGCAAGCCCCGTGGACCAGGGAGGGTTCCATCAAGTTCGATACTCCCGAGCACTACACCGGAACCGTTTCCACGAAGGGGAGGAAGCTGATGGGTAATCTTCCCCTCGGCGACGTGCTGCACACGGACGGGAAGTGGGTCGGCTCGTGCACCGGCGGCGCGAGCTGAAGTCGTCGAGGGACCGTTTGGTCCGCCGCTTGTTATTTCTCATCTCGCTTGGAATGATCTGCTGCCGTGAGCGCACCTTCGAAGCTTGAGCTCGAGCGCTTCGTCTCGACGTTTCCATATTCGAGCGAGGCATTCCTGGTCGACGAGGTGCTGTGTGTCGACCTCGCGCAGCGAGAGATCGAAGCGCGTATGGACACGACGCGCTCGCTGCCCGTCGCGCGGTATCAAGTGGGCGATCCAGGCATCTATACTCGGCACGTATCGGGGCCCGACCTTATACTGCTGACCGGCAATCTCGGCTGCCTTCACGCCTACTTCCTGCACAGCTGTCGTTGGGAGGACGGATGGGTCGGGTTCGGCAACCGCATCCATCGTGCTGATTTCCGAAGTCTGGTAACCATTGGACCGCCGCTCCGGCTCCATTCCAAAGAGACAAAGGCCCGCGAAGGGCCGAAGCGGGTTGTGCTGCGCTACGAGTTTCGCTTCTGGCAGGAGGAGAGGCTGGTCTACTTTGGCGACCAGTCGGCAATCTTCGTTAAAGGTCGGGCGTTCGAGGGAGATTAGCCGGAATTTCCCTTTTTGACCCTGCCGATCAAGGCTGCAAGCCGTCGCACGCGGCGCGTCTCAGGGCAGGTAAGGAAACGGCGGCGGCCCAAGCTGCGTTGCCAGGATGCGCTGCGCGTCGTGGACGAACTCCACCAAATGTGCGCGGGTCTCGCGGGGATCTATGATGTCCTGGCCGGTCGCCTCGGCGGTGAGGAAGGGCGAGGCGAGCGCGTCCAGCCGAGCTTCTATCTCCTGCCGCTTTTGGTCTGGCTCGGGAGCAGCCTCGATCTCACGTCGATAGGCTGCGGACACACCCCCGGCAATGTGCATGGAGCCCCAAGTGGCTGACGGCCACGCGAAACGGCGGAACATGCCGGAGGGCCGGTGATGGCATTGACCGGCGACGCCAAACAACTTGCCGATAACGATGGTGATCCAGGGCATGCGGCTCATGCACACGCTCGCCACCAGTCGCGCGCCGGCGCGCTCAATGCCGAGTTTTTCGGACTCCGCGCCGACCATGAAACCAGGCTCGTCCGCCAGCGAGACCAACGGCAGATGAAACGTGTCGCAGAGCTGAATCAACCGTATCACTTTCGACCCCGCGGCGACGTCAGTCGAACCGCCGTAATGGCGGGGACTGTTGGCCATGATGCCCACAGGATAGCCGTCGATGCGTGCAAGGCCGGTGATGCGCGCACGTCCGTAGCGTGGTGCGATCTCGAAGAACGAGCCGCGGTCCACAACCATGTTCAGCAGTTTGTGCGCATCGTAGATCTGGCGTCGGTTGCGCGGCACGATCGTCAGAAGCGCTTCTTCCGCGCGAAGAGGGTCATCGTCCGCCGGTCCGCGCGGCGCGGGTTCGTTCACGTTCGACGGCAGGAAGGAGAGGAATCGGCGGATTTGTGCGAACGCGTCGGCCTCGGTCTCCGCAAGGTTGTCGATGCACCCGCTGACGCGCGTGTGGATGTGATCGCCGCCGAGTTCCTCCTTGGTGATGTCGATGCCGAGCGCTGCCTTTACGACCGGCGGGCCACCCGGGAAAATCTGGCT
>DATEQL010000538.1:0-7172 GCA_035272665.1 Allostellaceae bacterium | reverse complement strand
GCCGCGTCGACCTCGGTCGGGTCTTCGACCCGCAGCCCCACCGCACCAAAGGCCTCGGCCAGTTTGACGAAATCGGGAAGTGCGGCGGTGTAGCTCTCGGAATAGCGGCCGCCGTGCAGCAGCTCCTGCCACTGCCGCACCATGCCCATGTACTGGTTGTTGATGATGAACACCTTGACCGGCAGTCGGTATTGGGCGGCGGTCGACATCTCCTGGATGTTCATCAGGATCGAGGCTTCGCCGGCGATGTCGATGACGAGCGCCTCGGGATGGGCGATCTGGACACCAATCGCCGCGGGCAGCCCATAGCCCATCGTGCCAAGGCCGCCCGAGGTCATCCAGTGGTAGGGCTCGTCGAATTTGAAGAACTGCGCGGCCCACATCTGATGTTGGCCGACCTCGGTGGTGATGTAGACGTCACGCTCGCGGGTCAAGGCGTAGAGCCGCTCGATCGCGTATTGCGGCTTGATCAGGTCGCGCCGGCTGCGGTCATAACGCAGGCAGTCGCGGGCGCGCCAGCCGTCGATCATCCGCCACCACTGGGCGAGCGCCGAATGGTCGGTGCGAGGCGATGCTTTCGGCCAGGCGCCGAGGATCGCCGACACCGCCGCGCCGACATCGCCGATGATCGGCAGATCGACCCGCACGTTCTTGTTGATCGAGGACGGGTCGATGTCGATGTGGATCTTTTTCGAGCCGGGCGAGAAGGCGTTGAGCCGACCGGTCACCCGATCGTCGAACCGCGATCCGACCGCGATCATCAGGTCGCAGTCGTGCATCGCCATATTCGCCTCGTAGGTGCCGTGCATGCCGACCATGCCGAGGAAATGTGGATCGGCGGCGGGAAACGCGCCGAGCCCCATCAGGGTCAAGGTGCAGGGTGCATCGGTCAGCCGCACGAGTTCGGCAAAGCGCGCGCAAGCCTCGGGCCCGGAATTGACCAGCCCGCCGCCCCCATAAAAGAGCGGCCGCTTGGCCGCGCCGATCATCTCGACCGCTTCGGCGATCCGAGCCGGATCGGGCCGCAGCTGCGGGCGATAGCTCTTGTGATCCCCTTGGCCCGGCCCGCTGTAAGGCCCCGGCGCAAACAGAATATCCTTGGGCAGATCGACGACGACCGGCCCCGGCCGGCCGCTCTTCGCGACATAGAACGCCTCGTGGAGCATGCGCGCCAGCTCGCCGACGTCCTTGACCAGGTAGTTGTGCTTGGTGCAGGGCCGCGTGATGCCCGTGGTGTCGGCCTCCTGGAAGGCGTCGTTGCCGATCAAATGCGTCGGCACCTGGCCCGTCAGGCAGACGATGGGGACCGAATCCATCAGTGCGTCGGTCAGCCCTGTGACCGCGTTCGTCGCCCCGGGTCCGCTCGTCACCAGCACCACGCCGACCCGACCGGTCGAGCGGGCATAGCCCTCGGCCGCATGGACCGCACCTTGCTCGTGCCTCACCAGGATGTGGCGGAGCGCATTCTGCTTGAACAGCGCGTCGTAGATCGGCAGGACGGCACCGCCGGGATAACCGAAAACGACATCGACGCCCTGATCGACCAGGGCTCGGATGACGATTTCTGCTCCGCTCAGCGGCTCGGCCGACATGACGGCCCTCCTTTCCTTGTCCGGCGCGGGGGGCGCACCGTAGTCAGCCCGATCTATCCGGTCAACACACACTCATGAACAAACTGGCGGGAGCGGCGCAGCAAACCTTCGGAAAATTCCTCCTCTAGCCTCAGGTCCGGGGCGGTTTGATGGCGAAACCAGGTCATTTGGCGTTTCGCATATCGCCGGGTGGCGCGCTGTGCTGCCGCAATCGCAACCTCGATCGGCATCTCGCCGCGGAGGTAGCTTAACAGTTCGGGGAGCCCGACGGCCTTCATCGCCGGCAAATCGGGATCGAGGCCGCGGGCGACGAGGGCTGCCACCTCGCCGAGCGCGTCGGCTTGGATCATCCGGGCAAAACGGGTGTCGCAGGCGGCATAGAGCCTGTCACGTGGCGGGGTGAGCAGGATTATGGAGAACCGGTACGAAGATGTGGGATGGGGCCGGCGCTGCCACGTTGCGAGCGGTATTCCGGTGGCACGGACGACCTCAAAGGCCCGCAGCAGGCGCTGCCGGTCCCCGGGAAAGAGGCGCTGTGCGCCGGCCGGGTCGAGCTTCGCCAGCTTCTCGCGAAATCCAATACCACCCAGAAGTCGATGGAGATCGACCGCCTCTTGCCGAATCTGTTCGGGGATTTCCGGCACAGGCGCCAGACCGTGCTTGAGCGCCCGGAGGTAAAGTCCGGTGCCACCGACGAGGATCGGCAGCCGCCCCGCCCTTGTCGCGGCCGCGATCTCGTCGAGTGCCAGCGCGCGCCAGTGTGAGACAGAGCCGCGCTCGGCAGCATCGAGAAAGCCGTAGAGCCGATGCGCCGCCCGCAGTTCGGCGAGCGCGTCGGGACGCGCGGTCAAGATGCGTAGATCGCGATAGATCTGCAGGCTGTCAGCATTGATGATGGTGCCGCCGAAGACCTCCGCCAGCTCGAGCGCGAGCGCCGACTTGCCGCTCGCGGTCGGACCGGCGATGACGAGGACGGGCGGCGCGCCGTCCCCGCTCGCGCTGGCCGGCTTGTGGCGAGCGCGTTTTCGGGAGTAGGACGCCGGCTCATGCGGATGGTGCTTACCCTGATCGCCGGACTCCGCGGCCGGTCCAGTCTTCTCCGCCTCGCTCCGAGGATTGCCGCGAGCTTGGGGATCGGGTCCGAGCCGAACTGGCTTGCCCCCGGTGAGGCCTGCGATCTCGTCCTCGACTCGAGCCGCCCGAGGCAAGTCGAGGAAGCGGCGCGCGCCTTGATCGACGGCGCCGGGATCGATGTTCTGGTTCAACCCCGCGATGGACGGCGCAAGCGGCTGCTCGTCGCCGATCTGGAATCGACGATCATCGAGAACGAGATGCTCGACGAGCTGGCCGAAGGCCTCGGAATTCGCCCCCGGATTGCTGAAATTACCCGGCGCGCGATGAATGGCGAGATCGACTTTACGGCCGCGCTCGAGGCGCGCGTCGCGCTGCTCAGCGGGATGAAGGTTCGGGCGCTGAAAGAAGCAGCCGCGCGGATACGGCTGACCCCGGGGGCGCCTGCCCTGGTCGCCACCATGCGGCGCGCCGGCGCCTTGACCGCGCTCGTCTCTGGCGGGTTTACCGTCTTCGCCGAACCGGTCGCGGCGGCACTCGGCTTCGACCGAGTCGTCGCCAACCGGCTCGACCTCGCGCATGGACGGATCGCCGGTACGGTACGCCCGCCGATTGTCACCCGCGAGACCAAGCGGGAAGCGCTCCTTGCTCTTGCCGCCGAGTTCGGCATCACACCGGCACAGACGATCGCCGTCGGTGACGGCGCCAACGACCTCCCGATGCTGGAAGCCGCCGGCATCGGGATCGCCTTCCACCCCAAGCCCGCGGTTGCCGAGATCGCCCGCTGGCGTCTCGATCATGCCGATCTGACCGGCCTGCTCTACGCTCAGGGGTATCGGAAAGACGAGATCGTCGAGTGAGGCTGGCGTCGCCAGCAGCCGCCTAGCTCTGGTCGAGACGCAGGGCGACAAAGCGAAGATCGCCCTGACGCTCGACCAGCAGGAGGATCGATTTCCGTCCGGATTTCTTTGCTTCGTCGATCCTGCTGCTGATCTCGCCGGGGTTCTTCACTTCCTCCTGTGCGGCTTCCATGATCATGTCGCCGGGACGCACACCCTTGGCCGCCGCGGGGCTGTCCTTGGCGACCTCGACCACCACAACCCCTTTCGAATCGTCGGCAAGAGAATACTTTTCCTTGAGCTCCGGCGTAATGTTCGACAGCGTCAGGCCAAGCGTCTTGACGATGCCGGACTGATCCGTGCCAGCTTTTTTTGGCGGTTCCTGGGCGTTCGCCTGTTGCTGATCGCTCTCCTCGAGCCGACCGATTTTGACCTGGAGGGTGGTTTCCCCGTGTTTGCGCCAGATGGTGATCGGCACCGTCTTGTCGACCGGGGTTTCGGCGACCAGTCGCGGCAGACGCCGCATGTCGCCGACCGGCTTGCCGTCGAAGCTCACGACGACATCGCCGGCCTGGATGCCGGCGGTCTGGGCGGGCCCGTTTTCGCTGACGCTGGCGATCAGCGCACCGTGCGCCTTGTCGAGGCCAAGGCTCTCGGCGATCTCGTCGGTCACCGCCTGGATCCGCACTCCGAGCCAGCCGCGATGCACGGTATGGTCGGTCTCGCCCCTCAGCTCTTCGACGACGGCCTTGGCAAGAGCCGACGGGATCGCGAAGCCGATCCCGATCGAGCCGCCTGACGGTGAGTAGATCGCCGTGTTGATGCCGATGACCTGGCCGTCCATGTTGAACATCGGCCCGCCGGAATTCCCGCGATTGATCGAGGCGTCAGTCTGCAAGAAATCGTCATAGGGACCCGAATTGATATCCCGCTGGCGCGCCGACAGAATGCCGGCGGTGACGCTGCCGCCGAGGCCGAACGGGTTGCCGATCGCCAGCACCCAGTCGCCGACGCGCGATGCGTCGCTGTCGCCCCAACCGGCCGCGATCAGCGGCTTGTCCGAGTTCACCTTCAACAGCGCGATATCCGTTTTGGTATCACGCCCGACGAGCTCGGCCTTCAGATTGGTATCGTCATGAAGGATGACGGTGATCTCATCGGCATCCGCGATCACGTGATTGTTGGTCACGATGTAGCCCGCCGGATCGATGATAAAGCCCGAGCCGAGCGAGGTGGCCTTGCGCGGCTGAGCCTCCGGACGGCCGCTTTTGGGCATGCCGTGGTCGAAGAAGTCGCGGAAGAACTGTTCGAAGGGCGAGCCCGGCGGAAATTGCGGGATCTCGGGGCCGGCATGCTCGCCACCTCGGTCGGACTTCACCGTCTGCGTCGTCGAGATGTTCACCACCGAGGGTAGGAGCCTATCGGCGAGGTCGGCGAAGCCGTCGGGTGCCGGCCGAGCGGCGGACGGCGACGACACGAGCGCCGCCGGAGCGACGATCAGCAGAGCGGCAAGCCCGATGGCGGCACCGCGGCGGGCCGGCTTCGAGGCCAGATTCGAGGCCAGATTCGAGGAACGGGAGAACTGGGGCATCAACTCCTCGCGGGAAGGGCGTTCTTTTCGACCGATCAATTCGAGGCCGATCGATTAGGATTGGCTCAAGATTACGGCAGAAACCCGCCATCGGCAATCGCTGCGGCGCCAATATCCGGGCGGTGAAACCGTCAGCGACGCACCAGCCAGACGAGGACGACGCCGACACAGGCCGCGGCGAGGCCCGCCAGCCGCAATGCCTGCGGCGGGACCAAGAGAGCCCGTGCTGCGGCTCGCTTCATGCCTTCTGGGAACAACGCGTAGAGGGCGCCCTCGATCACCAGGACGAGGGCCAGCGCCGTCCACAAATCCCTCATCGGCCAGTGCGTGACCTGCGAGCCGTTATTTCGAACCGGCGGTCGCCGCCGGCGCGGCCTCCTTGCCGAGCGTGCCGTTCGAGTTTTCGAAGAAGCGGAAGAAGCCGCTATCGGGGGTGAGCACAAACGATGTGCCGTGGCCGGTCAGCGCGTCGCGATAGGCCTGCATCGAGCGCCAGAAAGCAAAGAACTCCTTGTCCTGACCAAAGGCGTCGGCATAGATCTTGATGCTCTGCGCGTCGCCGTCGCCGCGCACCTTCTGGGCATCCCGTTGCGCCTCGGCGAGGATCACGGTGCGTTCGCGCTCGGCGTTGGCCCGGACGGTCTGCGCCGCCTCGGAACCCTCGGCGCGGTACTGTGCCGCCTGCTGCTCGCGTTCCGACTGCATGCGGGCGAAGATCGCCTGGCTGTTCTCTTCGGGCAGATCGGCCCGGCGGATCCGCACGTCGACAACGTCGATGCCAAAAGACTTTCCCTGGGCGCTCACTTCATCGCGGATCTGGTGCATGATCGCCGGGCGTTGATCGGAGAGCAGAGCCGACAAGGTCACATTGCCGAGCACTCGCCGGAGGCTGCCGCTGACCATCGCGTTCAACCGGGCGCGCACCGCGGCCTCGGAATTGACGGTCTGATAGAACAGCAACGGGTCGGTGATGCGGTAGCGCGTGTAGGTATCGACGACGAGACGCTTCTGGTCCGAGACGATGACCTCCTCGGGCGGCGGCTCGAAATCGAGGAGGCGGTTGTCGTAGAGGATCACGTCTTGGAGAAACGGCAGCTTGACCTGCAGGCCGGGATTGCGAATGACCCGCACCGGCTGGCCGAACTGCATCACCAGCGCCAGCTCGGTCTGGTCGACGATGAACAGCGCACTCATCGCAACGATGCCCGCGACGACGAGCACCACGGCGACGACAATGAGGAGCCGACGGTCCACGATCACCTCCTCATTGACGGCCGCGCAGGGGCGGGACGGCGGGCCCCACCGACTGCAACGTAGAAGACGATTGCGCGGGCGCAGAATTCCCGGAGGCGTTCCCCGAGGCGTTCCCTTGGGCCGGCGCACTCGCCGTTCCGTTGGCGCCGCCGAGCGCCGGCAGCGGCAGATAAGGGAGGACGCCGCTCCCGCCTTGGGCGGATTTGTCGATGATCACCTTGTTGCTGTTCTTGAGGACCTCCTCCATGGTCTCGAGGTAGAGCCGCTGCGTGGTGACATCCTGCGACACCTTGAATGCGTTATAGACCGCGGTGAAACGGTTGGCGTCGCCCTGGGAGCGGGCGACGATCTCGGCGCGGTAGGCTTCCGCCTCCTGCGTGATTGCCGCGCCGGCACCGCGCGCCTTCGGGACGATGTCGTTGCGATAGGCCTCCGCCTGGTTGCGCAGCTTCTCGCGATCGGCGAGCGCGCGCTGCACGTCGCGGAAGGCGTCGATGACCGGGCCCGGCGGATCGACCCTTTGCAGCTGCACCTGGGTGATTTCGATCCCGGCGCCATAGGCGTCGAGGATCCCTTGCAGCAGGCTGTGCGTGTCGGTCTCGATCTTGCCCCGCCCTTCGGCGAGCGCCTGGGCGATCTGGGTCTCGCCGATTACCTCGCGCATGGCACTCTCGGCGGCGGATTTGACCGTGTCGTCGGGCCTGCGGATGTTGAAGAGATAGGCCTTGGCGTCCTTGATCACCCAGAAGACGGCGAAGTTGATGTCGACGATGTTCTCGTCGCCGGTCAGCATCAGCGCTTCTTCCGGCAATTGGCGGCTCGCCG
>DATEQL010000537.1:0-3650 GCA_035272665.1 Allostellaceae bacterium | reverse complement strand
GGTCGACGGGCCCGACATGGGCCAGATGATCGTCAACGGGCAGGTCAAGAAGGTGATCTGCGCCTTTACCGCACCGACGCGCGCCTCGCAGCGCCTGGTCTTTGCCGAATATCACGAGAAGGGGCTGATCGAGGCCGAGCTCGTGCCGCAGGGTACGCTTGCCGAGCGGATGCGCGCGGCCGGCGCCGGCATCCCGGCGTTTTATACCCCAGCCGCCATCGGCACCGAACTCGCCGAAGGGCGCGAAACCCGGTTTTTCAACGGCCGGGAATACCTGTTGGAGCTGGCACTACCGCTCGACTACGCCTGCATCCGGGCCTATCAGGCGGACGCCTTCGGAAATCTCCGTTTCCGCCGGTCGCAGCGCAACTTCAACCCGATCATGGCGATGGCGGCGCGGGTCACGATCGTCGAGGTCGAGCAGGACATCCTGCCGACAGGCTCCATCGACCCCGACGACGTGCATACGCCGGGGATCTTCGTGCACCGGCTCGTTAAGATCCCGCCGGCGCCCGAAGGGTGGTGGCCGCAGCGTCCGGGGAGTGTCGGGTGATGAGCGAACGAGTGAAAGGGCTGAGCCGCCAGCAGATGTGCAACCGGCTGGCGATGGAATTCGGCGACGGGTGGATCGTCAATCTCGGGATCGGCATCCCGACCCTGTGCTCGAATTTCGATTTCGGCGACAAGGAGATCATCTTCCATTCCGAGAACGGGGTGATCGGCTACGGCCCGCTCGCGGCACCGGGCAAGGAAGATCTTCACCTCGTCAACGCCGGCGGCCAGCACGTCACGTTGCGGCCCGGTGCCGCGATCGTCCACCACGCCGACTCGTTCGCGCTGATCCGCAGCGGGAAGATCGACGTGACCGTGCTCGGCGCCTACGAGGTCGCCGAGAACGGCGATTTCGCGAACTGGAAAATGGCCGCCGGGCAGAAGGGCGGCGGCATCGGCGGAGCGATGGATCTGGCGGCCTGCGCCCAGCACGTCTTTGTCGCGATGGAGCATCAGACGCGCGACGGTCGGCCGCGCCTTGTCGAGCGTTGCGCGATCCCGGCGACCGCGCGCGGCGTGGTCGATCTCGTCGCCACCAATTTCGGGCTCTTCGAGGTGACGAAAGAAGGTCTGGCATTGCGCGAGATCGCTCCCGGCGTCTCGGTCGAGGAGGTCAAAGCCGCGACCGGCTGCAACCTGATCATCCCGCGCGAGGTGCGACCCGTCCGTACGGCGGTTTAGCGCGCGCTCTCAGCGGGACCTCACCGGCCTTGCCGCCTCTCGGCGCGGCGGCGCCCTCCCGGCTGACCCACGATTTCTCTGCTCGACGGGAAAATAGTGTGAAAACATCGTTTTCGGCCACCCGAAGGGTGAATCCGCGCCGGCAAGTAATTGCAATGTCTAAAACTACATGGCGAATTCCCTATGTGACCGAGCAGGGACTTAAATCGGCCGAGCAGGGAGGCGAAGCAGCCTAACAGCGAAGCACCAGGGTAGCCGGCGGAAAGGTAGTTATACGTAGGCCCCGCGCCAGCGCAGATGCCGCGGGACGGAGGCTGACCACAAAGGCCGGGTGGGCGGTCAGCCGGAGCGAATTCCCCAGCGGAGGCGGACGCGGCCGATCGCCATCGCGACGGCGGCCTGGGTCGGCTCGACGACCGGGACCTGTACCGCCTCCTCGAGATCGGCGCGATAACGGGCCATGCCGGCGCATCCCATAACGAGCACCTCGGCCCCGTGGCCGTCGCGCAGCCTGCGGCCGACATCGATCATGCGCGTCAGGGCCGTGTGGGCATCGGCGAGCTCGGCGACGCCCAGACCGATCGGCAGATCGCCGGCGAGACGCTGGCCGACGCCCATCGCGGCGATGTAGCGCAGGTGCCGCGGGACCGAGCGCGCGAGGATCGAGACCACGCCGAAGCGGTGGCGTAGGGTCAGCGCGGTCAGGATCCCGCATTCGGCGATGCCGAGCACCGGCTTGGCAGTCGCCTCCCGCGCCGAGAACAGCCCCGGATCGCTGAAGCAGGCGATGACGAAGGCGGCGGCGTCCGCGTCATGCTCCCGGATCACGCGGCAGAGCGGCAGGATCACCTCGTCCGCATCGGTCTGACTCTCAATGCCGGGTGGCCCCTCTTCAAGCGTCAGGCAATCGATCTCTGGCCCGCCGGGAATGCGCAACGGCGCCATTGCCTCGTCGATGGCCCGGGTGACGGAGGCAGTCGAATTCGGGTTGATGACGAGAATGCGGTCCGGCATCGGCCTCTCCCTTCTACGCGGCCCGGTCGGGAAAAATAGCGCCAACGGGAGGCGGCCGATAGCGACGGCGCTTGGCCGCTAGTGTATCACCTCTCTCCGGCATTGTGGAGAGCTCGCCCTTCGGTCGACGGCTAGCGCGGCGGAGATCGCGGACCGGCCGCCGCGGACCCCTGGCGCTCGGAGAAGCCACTTCGCGGGGTCGGCCATCCTCGTGGACGGCGACAAAGGTAAATTCGGCCTCGGTGACTTTGACCCGCTCGCCCTGACCCTGGCGCAACACCCAAACCTCGACATCGAGCGTGATCGAGGTGCGTCCGATGCGCTTGACGTCCGTGTAGCAGCAAACGGTGTCGCCGACATGCACCGGCTGCAGAAAGGTGATGTTGGAGACCGCGGCGGTCACCACCCGACCGCCGGCATGCGGGGTCGCCGACATCTTTCCGGCCGAATCCATCAGCGACATGATCCAACCGCCGAAAATATCCCCCTTGGGATTGCTGTCCGCCGGCATCGCCAAGGTGCGCGAGGCGAGCTCGCCCTTCGGTTCGGTCGAGTTCCGTTGCCTTTCCCTGTGACGCATCGCTCCATCTCCAGAGGCTGGGGGTACGAACCGCAGCCATTTATGTTGCATCGCAGCATAAATTGTCAATGATCTTGAAATAGGGCGATATTTCGATGCTGCACTGCATAACAAATAATCACAGTGCTGAACCGAGCCGATGGCAGTTCCGCCGCTGGTTGAAAGGGCCTGGACAGAACCTCTTCGTCGAGTTTCCATCGGCCGCCGCCGGGTGAACATTTGAACGGGGTGGGCTAATGCATCGAATTCTGCGGAAAATCGTCGCGGCCGTCATACTGATGACCGGTTTGCTCGTCGTCGAACCGGCCTTGGCGCAAAAATCGGGCGGGGTGCTCAAGATCTATCATCGCGACAGCCCGGCGAGCATGTCGATCCTCGAGGAAGGGACCAATTCGACCGAGATCCCGATGATGGGGGTATTCAACAACCTTGTCATGTACGACCAGCACGTGGCGCAGAACAGCCTCGCCTCGATCGTGCCCGACCTCGCCACCAGCTGGTCCGCGAGCGAAGACGGGACTCAACTCACATTCCGCTTGCGCGAGGACGTCAAATGGCATGACGGCAAGCCGTTCACCGCTAAGGACGTCAAATGCACCTGGGATTTGCTGACCGGAAAGTCGAGCGAGAAGCTTCGCCTCAATCCGCGCAAGTCCTGGTACGGCAACATCGCAGACATCACCACTAAGGACCCGTCAGGAAATAAGCGCGCAATTTGGCGGATCGGCATTCGGTGAGATGGTGTAGTTCCACTCCCCGTGGAACTCGGCAGGTTTTATGTTGAGGGCGGCCATCTCGGCGTCGGAGACAACAATGCCTTTGA
>DATEQL010000536.1:0-7514 GCA_035272665.1 Allostellaceae bacterium | reverse complement strand
CCCGATCCCGACACCGGGATCGGCAACTACACATTCGAGGATTTCGACCGCGCCGTGCGGAAGGGCCTCGCCAAGGACGGGCACCGGCTCTATCCCGCCATGCCGTACCCGTCCTATGCCAAGATCACCGACGACGACATGCACGCGCTCTACGACTTCTTCATGAAGGAGGTGCCGCCGGTCAAACAAGCGAACAAGCCGAGCGAGATCCCGGGCTATTTGAGCTTCCGCTGGCCGCTCGCCATCTGGGACGCGGTGTTCACGGAGGGTGGCGCCTACGTTCCAAGCAAGGAGCATGACGCGGCCTGGAACCGGGGTGCCTATCTCGTCGAAGGGCTGGGTCATTGCGGCGCCTGCCACACGCCGCGCGGCTGGGCGTTTCAGGAGAAGGCGCTCGACGATGGCAGCAGCACTTATCTCAAAGGCGCAGAGCTCGACGCCTGGTTTGCGCCCAACCTGCGCGGCGATCAACGCACCGGTCTTGGCGTGTGGTCGCAAGGCGATCTCGCAGCCTTCCTCAGGACCGGCCACAACGACAGAGCCGTCGCCTTCGGTTCAATGCTCGACGTCGTCAATAACAGCACTCCCTATTTGAGCGCCGACGATGTGAACGCGATGGCCGCGTACCTGAAATCGCTGCCCGCGACCGCGCAGCAGACGTCCTTCAACTATGACGACGCGACCACGAAGGCTCTGCTCGGCGGCAAGCAAGAAGAGCCGGGCGCGACGCTCTTTCTCGGCAACTGCGTCTCCTGCCACGGCGCCGACGGCAAGGGCCGGGCCCCGTATATCCCGCCGCTCGCCGGCAATCCGGTCGTGCTCGACGGCGATCCGTCGTCGCTCATCAATCTTGTGCTGAACGGCGCCGAGCCGCTCGTCGTGAAGGGCACGCCGGATGCCTACCGCATGCCGCCATACCGCGTGCAGCTCACCGACGACGAGATCGCCCAGGTGTTGACTTTCGTGCGCTCCGCCTGGGGCAACGGCGCCGCGTCGGTGACCGCCGACCAGGTCAAGGCGCTGCGCCCGGTCACCGATCCCAGCAGCGACCGGGTCATTATCCTCAAGATGCGCTGACGCAGACATACGGAGGAGCGTCGCACGACGAGCGGTCTCGGGTCCCTCTCCCACCTGCTTCCCTGCTTCCGTAGCGCTTCCGCGGCAGATGCGTTCAACGCAAAAGCCCGTCACGAGCGGACGGGCTTTTTCTTTAGGATACAAAGACATAAGGTTGGTTGCGGGGGCCTGCAACCAATTTCATCTACTCTTTGCAGCGCGAGGGCTCAACCCATTGCCAAACCAAGGTTTTTGAGCGTTTCGCGAACGAAGCGGCGTCAGGCATAAAGCGAAGAATTCCCGGTTGTCGGTGGTCTCCGGACCAAGCGAGCCTCGGCCCGAATGAAGCGGCGTTGATATTATTGAAGCGCCTGAAGATCGCCGGCAGCCTCTGCGCTGCTTTTGGAAAGATCATCGCTGAGTAGTTCCCGAGCCTATCGCCGGCACAATTCCTGCCGCAGGATTTGCCTACTGCGAACTCCGCGAGCGTGGCGATCCCGCGCGCGCAAGCGCTGATGCGGCCCATTGGACAAAGCGCCTGAATTTCGCATTGGAACCGGTTGTTACCGGGCATCGATCGCGGTCATCTTCCGCGGAACCACTCCCTTCGCCGGTTAGTTAGGACTGCTTATGGCTTACGCTCACGCCCACGACGCATTACCAATCGTGCCGCCTGCCCCGATCAAGGCGGGCGCCATCTACACTTGCCCGATGCATCCGCAAATCCGTCAGGCGGGGCCGGGCAATTGCCCTATCTGCGGCATGACACTGGAGCCGGTCAAGGCAACGGGAGCTGTCGGCGAGAACCACGAACTCGCCGACATGACCCGGCGGTTCTGGGGCGCGCTAGTTCTAGCGTTGCCGGTCTTTGTCTTGGAAATGGGGGGCCACATCCCCGCCCTTGGCCTGAGTCATCTCGTTGCACCGCGCATCTCGACCTGGATTCAATTCGCTCTGTCCACGCCTGTCGTCTTGTGGGCGGGATGGCCATTCTTCCAACGCGCGTGGGCGTCGATCGTGCATCGCAGCCTGAACATGTTCAGCCTGATCGCTCTGGGGACAGGCGCCGCTTACCTCTACAGCCTCTTTGCAACCTTTGCGCCGGACTGGTTCCCCGCCGGCTTCCACGAGATGGGCGGCACGGTCCCGGTTTACTTCGAAGCCGCCGCCGTGATCACCGTTCTCGTATTGCTGGGCCAAGTGTTGGAATTGCGCGCCCGCGAGCAAACCGGCGGTGCGATCCGCGCTTTGCTCAAACTGGCGCCCAAAACAGCGTACCGCTTGAAGGATGGCGGCGAGGATGAGCAGGTAGCGCTTGAACTGGTTCAGGTCGGCGATCGTCTCCGTGTCAGGCCCGGGGATGGCGTGCCGGTTGATGGCGAATTGCTTGAGGGCAAGAGCGCCGTCGACGAGTCGATGGTCACCGGCGAGTCGATGTCCGCCGCCAAGAAGCCCGGCGACAAGCTCATCGGAGGGACGGTGAACGGGACCGGCTCTCTCGTCATGCGCGCCGATAAGGTAGGCGCGGATACCATGCTCGCGCGCATCGTGACGATGGTCGGCGAGGCGCAGCGGAGCCGGGCACCGATTCAGCGCATGGCCGACACGGTGTCAGGCTACTTTGTCCCGGCCGTGCTTGGCGTGGCCGTCATGGCGTTCGTCGCGTGGGCCGTCTGGGGTCCCGCTCCCGCATTGTCCTACGCGCTGATAGCGGCGGTCTCCGTCCTTATCATCGCTTGCCCCTGCGCGCTCGGTCTGGCCACGCCGATGTCGATCGGTGTGGGCGTCGGCAAAGGCGCCGGTGCCGGCGTCCTGATCAAGTCAGCCGAAGCCCTTGAGCGCATGGAGAAGGTAAACACGCTGGTCGTCGATAAAACCGGCACGCTCACGGAGGGCAAGCCCAAGGTGATCGCCATCGTTCCGGCGGCGGGACTGTCGGAATCAGAGATTCTTCCACTGGCAGCCAGTCTTGAGCGGTCCAGCGAACACCCTCTCGCCGCGGCCATCGTCGCGGCCGCAAAAGATCGCAAGGCTTCGGTTCAGGACGCAACGGACTTCGCCTCCATCACAGGCAAGGGTGTTACCGGAAAGATCGGCGGCAGGTCGGTGGCATTGGGGAATGCAAAGCTGATGGCGGACCTCGGCATCGCGCTCGGCGATCTCGAACACAAGGCAGACGAGCTTCGCGGCGACGGGGCGACCGCCCTGTTTCTCGCGATAGACGGCAAGCCGGGCGGCGTCATCGCCGTTGCCGATCCGATCAAATCAACGACGCGGGCGGCCCTCGATAGCCTGCGGAAGGACGGCATACGGATCGTAATGCTGACCGGCGACAACAAGACGACAGCCGAAGCGGTCGCCCGCAACCTCGGCATCAAGGAAGTCGAAGCCGACGTTCTGCCGCAGGACAAGAACCGGATCGTCAAGAAACTCACGGCCGAAGGACGCATTGTCGCGATGGCCGGCGACGGAGTGAACGATGCCCCGGCTTTGGCCGAGGCCGCTGTCGGCATCGCCATGGGAACGGGGACCGAAGTCGCGATCCAGAGCGCCGGGATTACTCTGGTGAAAGGTGATCTTGCAGGCATCGCACGGGCCATCGTCCTGAGCCGCGCGACAATGCGTAATATCCGCCAAAATCTGATATTCGCATTCGCCTATAACGCCATCGGCATCCCGATTGCCGCGGGCGTCCTCTACCCGGCCTTCGGCCTTCTTCTCAGTCCGATCGTTGCTGCGCTCGCGATGTCGCTCAGCTCTGTGTCAGTGATCGTGAACGCGCTGCGCTTGCGCACGCTAAAGCTCCAGGGGGACACTTGAAGCGCCAGCTCGTGCAGCATGTCAAGCGAACGGGCGGCCCAAGATGGACTATGTGAAATTTATCTATAGGCCGCTGGCGGCACGCGCTGCACGTCAGGCCGTGATCGGTAGAATTCGCGCGCGCCGGTCACCGGAGCGCGGTCGCTTTACTCGCGCCAACGTGGACGACGTCCTAGCGAATGCTTGGCTCCACTACGCCGAGCGCGCAGGGAAGCTGCGCTCGGAGCCGACAGTCGGGAGTAGGATGAATGTGCGGTTGGCCTGTTTCACGATGTCATTCTTTGATGCTCTTTTGGCCAGCGGTGTCGAACGGGAATATGCGATCGAACTCGTCGCCGATGCGGTCTGGAGGGTCTACCGGCTCTGGTCAACCATCGCCTTGGGGCTGACTCGCCTGACGCCCGGTAAGGCAACTGCGCTCGCCTTCGCCGTTACCAACGACGGTGACCACCAAGGTTGCGTTTCCTTGAGCTTTCCGTTCAATGCTCCCGGGTACCTCATTGAACCCGTCGCCGCCGACATTGGAACTTCGTTCGATGTCGTCAGGTGCCCGGTCGCGGATTATTTTCGTGGACAGGGGGCCATCGATCTCTGTTCCGCGTCCTGGTGCAACCTGGACTATGCGCTTGCCGAGTTGACCAACGAGAAGCTCGTTCGCACGAAGACGCTTGTTCGTGGCGATGACGGATGTGACTTTCGGCTAAATAAGAAATAGTCGGCATCCCGCGCGCGTGCAAACCAAGCTGTTGGTTGCGAGGTGATTTGAACCCACCGCATAAGTAACTGATTTGATTGGGGCGTGATCCAGCATCAGATGCGAAAGTGTCGTAGTGCATTGAGATTACGTGTCTTTTGTCGAGGGGTTGGTTGCGGGGGGAGGATTTGAACCTCCGACCTTCAGGTTATGAGCCTGAATATGCGAGGCGCGCCATCGCGAATCCCCGAACTTCCACGTAGAAGCGATAACCGGCTTCTGCCTTCGCTTTCGCGTGTAACGCCATCTGCAGCTTCTGAACACTTTTCGGAGTTGTTAGGTTGCCCAATCTCCCGGTCCCTCACCGCTTGTTGCGTCTGTCTTGAACTGAGGCCCCTTCCCTCCACCGGCATTACCCGGCTTCAGCGGTACTACGAGCCTCTCCGCCACCCCAGCGCGCCCGGCCTGTCCCTCGCGGGCGTCCGGTTGATCAGCCCTGATCACGCGTCGGGGTTTCCCGTGTTGCGTGCGCTTTCCTTGTGTACATGCTGCCGCCACTACCCCGGCGCAGCAGACGGGCGCACTCGTCGCTCAAAATCACCCATCCGTAGCAGCCTTCCCCGATTCCGCTATCGGGTCGGCCTGCACATCGTCCTTTTCGAGATCCCATGACGTGTTGTGGGTGGCGACTGATTCCGCCTCAAAGTGAGGATCGCGCTACCGTCCATTTTGGAGCTGACCATGAACGTCGTGGCTGACAAATCCGAAGCAGTGACCGCGATCCGTACCGACCTTGGAGCAATTTTCATTTCGTTGGAATTGAGCCGATCGAGCTGGCTGATCACCTCACTGTCGCCAGGAGGTGGGGAAAAGATGTCAAAGCATTCAGTTCCGGGCGGCGATTTCGCCCGGCTGATGGAGCGCTTCGCACAACTTCAGGAGAAGGCGAGGCTGCGGACGGGTCAAAGCTTTCGGATCATCGTTGTACAGGAGGCCGGTCTCGACGGGTTTTGGATTCACCGGGCGCTCCAGAACGAAGGCATCGAAAGCCACGTCGTCGACGCGGCCTCGATTGCAACGTCGCGCCGGCGCCGGAGGGCAAAGACCGACAAGATCGATGGTGAAACGCTGGTTCGAGCGCTGCTCGCCTACAAGCGCGGCGAACCTCGGGTCTGTGCAATGGTCAAGGCGCCCACTCCCGGCGAGGAAGACCGCCGCCACCTCTGCCGCGAGCGCAAAGCGCTAACCGCCGAGAGAGTGCGACACGTCAATCGTATCAAAGGATTATTATTCAGCCAGGGCATATCCGGATATCAGCCGCTGCGCCGCGACCGGCGCCAGCGGCTGGAAGAACTCCAAACCGGCGACGGCCGCGCCTTCCCTCAGCATCTTAAAGCGCTCGTCAACCGTGAGCTCGAGCGGCTTGAACTTCTTCTCAAACAGATCAAGACCGTGGAGGCCGCGCGGGACGCGTTGCTGGCTGTGGGACAAACGGCCAAGCCGGCGCCGGCAGCGATGTTACTTGGCATAAGAGGCATCGGACCAGAATTCGCCGCCATACTCTGGTCGGAGGGGCTATTCCGACACTTTGAAAACCGACGGCAGATCGCAGCGTATGCGGGTCTGGCCCCGACACCCTGGCAGAGCGGCGCGGTCGATCGAGAACAGGGAGTGTCCAAAGCCGGCAACCCGCGACTGCGGACAACATTGATCCAGCTCGCCTGGCTATGGCTGCGCAATCAGCCGCGCTCAGCTCTCAGCGTCTGGTTTCACGAACGGGTAAGCCGCAACGGGGGCCGCCTGCGCAAGACAACGATCGTGGCACTGGCGCGAAAGCTACTGGTCGCGCTCTGGAAATACGTGACCGCCGGTGTCGTTATCGAAGGCGTTGCGATGAAGGTTGCCTAACGAATACACTGACGTAATCCCGTCATCTCCCAGGACCTGATCAGTCCTGGCGGATCCAGGTAGACGAACCGTAGCAAACCATGGCCTGAAATGCCGCTTTCGAGAATGGTTTCGTCTTCCTGAGCCCAGCCCGCCGAAAGCGGGATCTTGGTGCAGCTGCTATGAGCGGCGACCGCATGTGAGGTTGACCGTGCTCGGAAACGGGCCGCGTCGCGCAAATGGGCTTGGACCATGGATACCGAAGCAACTGGAGACCTTTCGATGTCCCCGTGATAACCCCTTGACCAAGCCCTCGTCATGTGAGGTTTGCTCGGCGTTCACTCGCGTTGCGGCCTGCACACTCGCGCCGTCACCAAATTCGTGACCGCTATCCGGGGGCTTCAGACATTTCGTCACCTCCATGCCTGCCCCGGTTGCTTCCGGCTGGAGCGATCGCCGGGTGGGCCTTGTACCCACTGGAAAAGCGCCGCCTTGTCACGGCGCACGTGGAAAGCGGTCGTTCATCTTGCAAGATCAACCACCATTGAATCGGGTTCCGCCCATTTACGCGAGGCAGCCTGTGATGAGCCCTGACGACCTTTCGAGAGCGCTGGTGCAGCCCGGTCGCGCCAGCATCCCTTACCTCGACCGCTGCAGTCCCGACCGGCCGCTGGTGCTGGAATGCTTCCGGCCGCAAGGCCACAACCCCGACAAGCCGGTCGTCATCGTGCAGCACGGCATGAGCCGCAATGGCGCGGAATACTGCGAGGCCTGGGTCCCGGCTGCCGAGCGGCACGGTTTGCTCATCGTCGCGATCACCTTTTCGAAGGAAGCTTGGCCGGACGCTGTCACCTACAACAATGGTCACGTGCTCGCCGAGGACGGCAGCCTCCGCCCGCGCGAGTGCTGGTCACAAGCGATTCCCGGCCGCGTCTTTGCGCTGCTGCGCGAAGCAGGCGTGACGCGGCGCGACAAGACCTATTTGTGGGGCCATTCCGCCGGCGGCCAATTCGTCCATCGGCTGTTGGCGACGCAACCGCACGGCATTCTTGAGGCG
>DATEQL010000535.1:0-4768 GCA_035272665.1 Allostellaceae bacterium | reverse complement strand
GGAGATGCGGCATTGATGACCTGACGATCTCCTCTTGCGTCACCTCCGGAGCTTCAACCGGTTTGGGCCCGGATGGCACGCTCTCGCTAGCCGCCTCGATCCGTGTATGCCTGAGCTCCACGGGCATGCTCGCGAGGGCTGCCACTGGCGCTGTCTCCGGTTCCTCGATGTCGGACGTCGGCAAGATCTCGACCAGCTCCGATGGCGGGCGCGGCTCTTCGAAAGGTGACTCGAAACCGCTCTCGCCCCGCGCGCGCCGCCTTCCGCCGCGGCGACCGCGGCGGCGGCGGCGACGCTCTGCATCACTCTGTTCGTCGCCGTTGCCGTTTTCGCTGCCGGCTCGACCCTCCTTCGCGACGACTTCGTCCACCGCCTCGACCACTTCGTCCACCGCCTCGACCACTTCTGATCCCGCGGCACCGGTAGAAACGGGCTCATCGTCGCGCCGCCGCCGGCGCCGCCGGCGCCGCCGGCTACGAGCACGCTCCTCCTCGCCCTCCTGCTCCCGCTGCTCGGGTTCGAGGGGCTCCGGAACTTCCTCGACCTCGTCCTCTATCTCTGCCTCTTCCTCTTCCTCTTTGATATCAGGTGCCTGGGTCAGCGGGGCCGCAGGCGAAACCGCAGCTTCGGCCGGGCCATAAGCGCGCAGCCGTTCGAGCCGAAAGGCCGGCGGGATCAGCGCGTCATCGCGCGCCACCAGCACCCGCAGACCGTAGCGCGTCTCGAGTTGCACCAACGAATCGCGCTTCTGATTGAGGATATAAAGTGCCACCGTGGTCGGCACGTAGACGCAGATCTCTGCCGCGCGGCGGCGCATCCCCTCCTCCTCGATCGAACGCAGCACGTAGAGTGCGGTCGATTCGGTCGATCGGATGAAGCCGGTGCCGCCGCAATGGGGGCAAGGCTGTGTCGATGTTTCGACCAGCGACGGACGCAGCCGCTGGCGCGACATCTCGAGGAGGCCGAACGGGCTGATTCGGCCAACCTGAATGCGGGCACGATCGTTCTTTAGCGCCTCCTTCAGCCGCCGCTCGACCGCTATCTGATTGCGGTGCTCCTCCATATCGATGAAGTCGATCACGATCAGGCCAGCAAGGTCGCGCAACCGAAGCTGCCGCGCGATTTCCTCCGCTGCTTCGAGATTGGTACGGACAGCTGTCTCCTCGATGTTGCGCTCGCGTGTCGACCGTCCCGAGTTGACGTCGATCGCGACGAGCGCCTCGGTCTGATTGATCACGACATAGCCGCCCGAGCGGAGCTGGACGATCGGCGAATGGATTGCGTCGATTTGGCTTTCCACTTGGAAACGGTGCAGCAGCCCGATCTGCGGGTCGCGATAGGGTTGGACCCGCCGCGCATGGCTCGGCATCAGCATCTTCATGAAAGCCTTTGCCGTGCGGTAGCCATCTTCACCTTCGACCAGGACTTCATCGATGTCACGCGTATAGAGATCCCGAATCGACCGTTTGATCAGGTGTCCCTCTTCGTAGATCATGGCAGGGGCAGTAGAGCGCAGCGTTAAATCGCGAATCTCGTTCCATAGGCGCAACAGGTATTCATAGTCGCGCTTTATCTCGGCCTTCGAGCGCTCAGCGCCGGCGGTGCGGACGATCACTCCCATGCCGTCGGGAATGTCCAGCTCCTCGAGGACATCTTTCAACCGGCGGCGGTCGGTTATGCTGGTTATCTTGCGCGATACCCCGCCGCCGCGGGCGGTATTCGGCATCAGCACGCAATATCGCCCGGCCAGCGACAAGTAGGTGGTGAGCGCGGCACCCTTGTTGCCACGCTCTTCCTTGGAGACCTGGACGAGCATGATCTGCCGCCTCTTGACTACCTCCTGGATCTTGTAGAGGCGGAAGGTGCGCGAGCGCTGGCGCTCGGCTTCTTCGAGTTCGTCGCCATCAATCGTCTCGATGGTCTCGCTTTCTCCGCCCTCGCGGTCGCCGTCTGCGCGCAAGTCGACCGCAGCGAGCGTCTCGACGGGGCTCTCGTCGGTGTCGGCGGGGTAGTCCCACGACGAGCCCGGCGCGACTTCCCCGCTTGCGATCGACTCGTCGAAACCGACCAAAGTGCTCTCGACCCGGACTGCCATGTGCGCGACGGATTCCGGCACCGCCACGGCTGGTTTCGGGACGGGTTCCGGAGCGGGCGCGCCCCGGACCGGCGCGAGATCCTCCCAGGGCAGCCCGGTCACAGCCGGCTCACCGCGTAGTTTCCAATCCTGGAGTGAAGATATCGGCGCGGTCTCGTCCGATGCCGACCCGTGTTGGTCGGACGATCCGGTTTCGGTCGCCTCGTCCTCGCCACCTTCAGGCGTCGTGGGGACTGGCACGGGTTCCGGCAGCGTTACTGCGAGCGCAACCCCGGCCTCCTCCTGCGCGGTTTCCCGCACTTCGGCCTCGTCGCCAGCAGTGTCGCCATCCATCGCCTCCCGATCGCCTACCGGAATCCGGTAATAATCGGGGTGGATCTCGCTGAAAGCGAGGAATCCGTGGCGATTGCCACCGTAGTCGACGAACGCGGCCTGAAGCGACGGCTCGACGCGGGTGACCTTGGCGAGATAGATGTTACCCTTTACCTGTTTCTTGGTAGACGACTCGAAGTCAAATTCTTCGAGACGGTTCCCGCTGAGCACCACCACCCGCGTCTCTTCCGGGTGAGTGGCGTCGATGAGCATGCGCTTGGCCATTCGGGCGTAACTCCGGAGCGCGTTACCGCGGCCGTGCGAAAATCGGCCGGCGGCGCGATCCTGTGTGCGAGGAAGCCGGCGGCGCCTGGAGTTATTCCATCGATCAACGAGTGGACATCGGCCATGGCTGGTCTCATCAGGGGAGCCACGATCGGCTTCGGGTTCCTACGATCCGTGTCGCCTGGCGCTGCAACCCGGCGCGGCGGCAAATGTGCTGCCAATCGTGCGCGCTTGCGTCGCAATGCCTCACCGGGCGCGACGCCCAGCCGGCGGACGGCGGTTTTTTCGCGGTAGCCAATCTATAGAGGAAAACAGCCCAGGACAATGGCTTCCTCCCGCATCGGTGGCCACGGGGGTCGATCGGTTCCGCAAACAAGTGTCATCGCGCTGGCGCCGGCTTTACCCGGCGCGCGCGAATACTCGACGATGACACATACTTGGGATGCTTGGAATAGTCGCGCCATTGGCGCATAAGGATGCCCGCCGCGCCAGCCGGGGCCTAGCCGGTCTCTCTGGCGTTCGGTGGTTGGAGGGCGACGCGCACCGTCGAATAATGGTCAGATTCATCAGGTTTCTGTTCGTCTGCGCGATCGTCCTTGCTATTGCCGGTTGCGGTTTTGTCGGCATCACGATCTGGTATTTCGGCCGTGATCTGCCGGACTATCAGCAGCTCGCCCATTACCAACCGCCGATCACCACGCGGGTGCACGCCGGAGACGGCCGATTGCTGGCCGAGTACGCGACCGAACGACGCATCTTCGTGCCGATCCAGGCCATCCCGAAGCGGGTGATCAACGCCTTCGTCTCCGCCGAGGATAAGAATTTCTACAGCCATCACGGGGTCGATCCGGTCTCGATGGTGCGTGCCGCGATCACCGATGTCGGCAGGCTGCGGACGAACCGGCGCCCGGTCGGCGCCTCGACGATCACCCAGCAGGTCGCCAAGAACATGCTGCTGACCAACGAGATCTCGATCGAGCGCAAGGTCAAGGAAGTCCTGCTGGCGACCCGTATCGAGGCGGCGCTGCCGAAGGACAGGATTCTCGAACTCTATCTCAACGAGATCTATCTTGGGGCCGGCGCCTACGGCGTGGCGGCCGCGGCACTCACCTATTTCGACAAATCGCTCGATGAGTTGACGCTCGACGAGGCCGCCTTTCTCGCCGGGTTGCCAAAGGCGCCCAACCGCTACAACCCGGCGCGGGTCCCGCAAGCGGCACACGCCCGCCGCGATTGGGTCCTCGATCGCATGGTCGAAGATGGCGCGGTTCCCCAGGCGGAGGCGGCTCGAGCCGAAGCGGAACCGCTCGAGGTGCACCGTCGACAGGAGGCCGAGCAGGTCAGCGCACCCTATTTCGCCGAAGAGGTCAGACGCGATCTCCTCGCCCGCTATGGCGAGAAGGTGCTGTACGGCGCCGGGTTGTCGGTGCGCACCAGCCTCGACGAGCGATTGCAGACGGCCTCCGACAAGGCACTTCGCGACGGGCTGATCGCCTATGATCGCAGTCACGGCGGGTGGCGTGGAGCAATCGCCCGCATCGACTCGAAGGGGGACTGGCCGACGCGCCTCGCCGCAGTTCCGCTGCCCGGGGTTGCGCGGGATGTCGGCTGGCGCCTGGCGATAGTGACGCGCAGCGACGCCGACGGTGCGGCGATCGGCTTTGCCGATGGGGCGACGGGGCGTATCCCGTTTTCCGAAATGCGCTGGGCGCGGCCATGGCGCGGTAGCGGCAGCTTCGGGCCCTATCCGCGCAGCGCCGCTGACGTCGTCAAGCCGGGCGACGTGGTGATGGTCGAGCCGATCCGGACGTCACCGCCGAAGGGCGATGCGGTCAACGCCAAGCAAGCGGCCGCCTTCACCCTCTGCCAGGTTCCGGAGGTTTCCGGCGCCCTGATCGCCATGGACCCGCACACCGGCCGCGTGCTGGCGATCACCGGCGGCTTCAGTTTCGAGACCAGCCAGTTCGACCGGGCAACCCAGGCGAAGCGGCAGCCCGGATCGTCGATCAAGCCATTCGTTTATCTGACCGCGCTCGACAACGGCTTTACCCCGTCGACCCTGGTCGTCGACGGCCC
>DATEQL010000534.1:0-3037 GCA_035272665.1 Allostellaceae bacterium | reverse complement strand
GAGCAGCGCGTGGTCTTCGCCGAGCCCGACTATTTCTCGACCGAAGAGCGCCGGCGGGAACTGCAGCAGGCGATCGAGGGGCGTGGCCGCGATGCGGCCGGGCAGGGCACCGTGGGTGCGGTCGCCCGCGACCATGACGGCAATCTGGCCACCGCCACCTCGACCGGCGGGATGACGGGCAAGGCCCCCGGCCGGGTCGGCGACAGCCCGATCATCGGCGCCGGCACCTACGCCGATAACACGACCTGTGCAGTGTCGGCGACCGGACACGGCGAGTTCTTTATCCGCTACGGCGCCGCCTTCGAGATCGCCGCCCGGCTGCGCCATGCCGGTCAATCATTGCAGCAGGCGGCGCGCGCCGTCATCGACGCACTGGCTGTGTTCGGCGGCCGGGGCGGGGTGGTCGCGGTCGACCGCACCGGTGCCTTGGCCCTACCCTTCAATACCGCTGGGATGTATCGCGGCTATGTCCGGGCCGACGGAATGATCCACACCGCAATATGGACCGAGCCTTACCTGCAATGGTGAGGACCGACGCAGCTTACTCCGCGACCAGAAATCGATCGAGGTTTCGCATTGAAGGGCGGCCGAGCTGGTGCTCAGACGCGAACGCAGGATTCACTCTTTCGTCATGGCCGGGCTTGACCCGGTCATCTACGGGTCATCGACTCGGGCCCCGGCCGGGCTCCGTGGATGCCCGGCTCAAGGCCGGGCATGACGATACGGGTCGCCACTGCACTATCTGAATGAGCGAAAGTGCCGAGTGCTGACTTCAGGGACAGAAAGCCCCGGCCGGGGACGACCGGGGCTTCTGTCGTCCTGTCGGCGTGCCGGTCCGACAGAAGCGAATGTGCATCGTTGGGGGACGTAACGATGCAGCCCTTATATTGCGCCAATTCTGGTTGGGTTGCAATTTATATCTGAAAGATTAACCACGAATTGCGCAAACCCGACGGAGCGCGGAGAGGGTGCAGGGCCGCCGCAGCGCCGCCCAGTCTCACAACGACAACATGCGCGGCAGCCACAGCGAGATCGACGGGATATAGGTGACCAGCATCAGCACGACGAACATGACGGCATAGAACGGCCAGATCTCGCGGACGACCTGCTCGATCGTCACCCGACCGACGGCGCAGCCGACAAAGAGGATCGCGCCGACCGGCGGATGGCACAGTCCGATGCCGAGGTTCAGCAGCATGATCATACCGAAATGAACCGGATCGACGCCGAACTTGACCATTACCGGAAGCAGGATCGGCGTGCAGATCAGGATCGACGGCGCCATGTCCAATAGGCAACCGAGCACAAGCAGCAGAACATTGATCAGCAGCAGGATCACGTTCTTGTCGCTCGACAGGGTCAGCAGCATTGCCGTTACGCGCGCCGGCACCTGCATCAGCGCCATGACATAGCCCACACTCGCGGCGAAGGCGATCAACGTCATGACCATCGCCACGGTGCGCATCGTGCGGTGGATCAATTGCGGCAGCTCGCGCCAGCGATAGTCGCGGTAGATGAACATCGTGACGAAGAAGGCCCAGAGACAGGCGACCGCACCCGCCTCGATCGCAGTGAAGACGCCGCCCAATATGCCGCCCAAGATGATCGCCAATGTCACCAATCCCCAGAGTGCCTCGACTGCAATCTTGACTGCCTCACGCAACGCCACTGCTTCGCCGCGCGGATGACCATTGCGGTAAGCGAGGACGAGACAGAGCACTATCAGCGAGGCGCCGAGCAACAGGCCCGGCGCGACCCCGGCCATAAACAGGCTGATGATCGAAATCGTGCCGCCGGTGGCGAGCGAATAGATGACTGCGTTATGGCTGGGCGGCACGAGCAGCGCCTGGACCGAGGCGCTGATCGTCACATTGGTGGCGAAGACGCGCGGGTAGCCGGTCTTCTCCATTTGCGGGATCATCACCGACCCGATCGCCGAGGTGTCGGCTACCGCCGACCCCGAGATGCCGCTGAGGAATGTCGTCGCCAGGACGTTGACCGCGGAGAGGCCGCCGCGGACGCGCACCATCCCGACCAATACGTTGGCGAACGCCACCAGACGCCGCGCCATGCCGCCTTCGGCCATGATCGCACCGGCCAGCACAAAGAACGGGATCGTCAGCATTGCGAACTTGCTGACGCCGCTCGAGACTTGGAGCATGACAGCTTCGAGCGGAATGCCGATCCAATAGGCGCCGGCGAGCGCCGCCAGGCCAAGCGAGTAGGCGATGGGGACGCCGAGCGCAAAGCAGACGAACAGGGTCCCGATGACAATCAGGATTTCCATCGGCGTCGCTCTTGGATGGAGTCAGTCCGGTGAGGCGGTGGCGCCATGGAGTTCGCCGCCCTGCGGCGGCCGTCCAATCAGCAGGCGCTCGGCGACGAAGATCAAGGTGATGGCGCCGCCGATCGGAATTGGCAGATAAGTCACGCCGACCGACAGCGCTGGGAACTCGGCGATCGACTGGTGCCACGTCGTGGCGACGAGCCTTGCCCCCCAGATCACCATGAACAGGCTGAGCAGAGCCGTCAGCACCTCGGCCAATGGCTCGATCAGGCGCCGCCACGGCCGCGACAGCGCACGCACCAAAATCGACACGCGCATGTGCGTGTCGGCCCGATAGGACGCCGCTGCGCCGATGAAGGTCAGGACGATCGTCAATAGGATGGCCATCGGCTCGGGCCATGACGCCGCACTATTGAGGACATAGCGGGTGAAAACACCCCATGGGATCACCGCCGAGATCAGCACCAGCGCCGTTCCGGAGACAATGACGCAGAGCCGGTAGAGCGCATCCATTGCGGTACGGAAAGGCCCGACCCGGACATGATCCGCCGCCGTCAATTGACCGCCTGAATGCTCTTGATCAGCTCGGCGTATTTGGCGCCGTACTTGTCCCAAACCGGCTTCACCGCGGCTTGAAACGGCGTCTTGTCGGATATCGTGATGATCTCGATGCCGGCCGCCTTCATCTTGTCTATTGCCTGCTGTTCCTTCTCGTTCCACAAACGGCGTTCTTCGAGCTGTGCCTCGCGC
>DATEQL010000533.1:0-3546 GCA_035272665.1 Allostellaceae bacterium | reverse complement strand
CTCCTGGACGAGGGACGCCCACATGTCGGTCTCGACGAAGCCGGGGCACACACAGTTGACGCGGATGCCGTCGGCAGCATGCGCCAGCGCGAGGCTCTTGGTCATGCTGATGACCGCGGCCTTGCTGGCGTTGTACGGCAGTTTTTCGACACCGAGCGTTGGGCACTGGAATTTGTGCCGCACGGCATCCGGGTGAACACGGTGTCGCCTGGCTCAATTCTCGTCGCGGGCAATGGCTGGGATCGCTACCGCCTCGCCAACCAGGAATATTTTGATGCTATGTTCGCCACGGTTTTCCGATGGGCCGTCTGGGGACCGCCGAGGAGGTGGCCGATGTCATTGCTTTTCTGGCGTCGCCGCGCGCCCATTGGATCAACGGCAGAAACATACCGGTTGATGGGTTGGAGCAACCCCACGCGCCCCTGGATCGGCGGCCATTTTAGCGTTTGGCGAGGGATAGTCCCGGGATGACCGTCATCGGTGCTCTCGGGCTCGCCTAACCGGGCCGTCTCGACAGGTCCGATCCAGCTCGCTCACGGCGGACAGCCCTGCCTCATCACTAGCGTTCAGCGCGATCGGTGATCGTCAAGTCCCCGCTCGATCATTGCTGCTTGAGGCGCCAGGAACGGGGTCAGTCGGCGCCGCCGACTGCTCGCTCACCTGCCGATCGAAACCGGCCAATGCGGCGGATGATGAGCGCGAGTGGCGCGCACAGCAGCAACATGAGCGCGCCGAGAATAAAGAAGCTTTCGCTCACACCCCAGCGATCGGCAATCCCGCCCATCAGCGGCGGGATCATGATCGAGGTAAGCCGTTGGACGGTCTGACGCAGACCTACGACGGCGCCCTGCTGATGCCGGCCGACGGCCCGCGCTTGCACGGCGCGTATGGCTCTCGACATGCTCAGAGAAAAGGAGGCGGTCGCGGACCATTTCGGGATCACTCGCCGGATGCGGGTCGGGATTGCCTCGGGGCCGGTAATGGCTGGCATCATCGGTACGAAAAAGTTCTCCTATGACGTCTGGGGCGATGCGGTGAATCTTGCATCCCGGCTCGAATCGAGCGGAGAGCCTGGACGCATCCACGTCTCGGCCTCAGCCCATTTGGCCATGGCCCGGTCATTTGATTGCGAAGGCCGCGGCGAAATAGAGATCAAAGGCCTCGGTCCAACGGAGACTTGGTTCCTTGTCGCCCCGCGCTCCGAGCCTGCTGTCACACCTGCTGACTAGCGATACTGCGGCATACCCGAGCGGCCGTGACCCTGCGGCGATTGAGCGGAGCTTCGAGACGATAGAGGACGGCGAGGACGAACTCTCCGCACTCTATTTCCGTGGTCGTCTCGAGGGAACGTTAGCCGGACATCGCCGCGGTCCCGGCGCACGTCACAACTGCTGCCGCCACCCGACCCGGGGCTGCTCGCGACGAGGGCTTATGACTTGAAGGACCGCCGTGTTTCTCGCCCGCTGCTGCCGACAACGATGTAGTCGTAAGCGCGACCTTGCATCGAGATGCGGGATGAGTTCCTCGGGGAACAGCGCGCCAATTTCCGCGACCGCCGGCTCAAGTCGGTCGGCCGGGTACAGCGCCGGCAGGTAGGTGATCCAGACCGCCGCCAAAGTGCGGGGCTTTTCGCCGACAGCCCCGGGGTTCACTGCTGAGCCGGACTCGCCGCTGGAGGGAAAGGGATTCGAACTCTCGGTCCCGTGACTGCAGAGACCTACCGGGGTCGACCACCCCGGCAGTGCTGTGGCGGAGCGAAGGGAAGGAGAAGTCGGACTAACGCGATTGATCTCCCAGCGCCGAGCCGTCCCGACATCGAGCGAGACAGCGCCTCGCCCTCATGCGACCGTGCAGCTGACTCTCTGGTGGAGGGAGATGGATTCGAACTCTCGGTCCCGCGTGAGATGGGCTACGGTTTCGAGCCTGCGCCTTGTGGCCTCTGTGACTGTTCGCGTTCCGTCAAAGGGACCTCCTTTGCGAGAGGGACCGAGGGTTCGAATCCGCTCCCTCCAGCGAAGAATCTGCTGCAAACCCGCTAGGGGCCGGGCCGGTCGAATTCCTCAAACCCCGGCTAGGGCATTGTTCGTCGCACACCGGCTGGGCGTTGGGGGCGCCGTCGGCAGAGACGCGCCGACAAGGCCAAACGGCTCGGCATCCTGGTCTGGAAGTCTGGCAAGCCTGCCCCGGCGCAGGTAGGGGGCGGCGCGTAAACGCCGCCGCAAGTCCCCGGAATTCCCGCCCTCGACCCAAAGGCGTCATCGACTCCTCGCGGAAAGATCGACTGGTTCTGCCCTTTCCTCCGTCGTCTCGACCGCCAGGGTCTTCGCCCACGCCGCCTCGACGAAAGGCCTCGGCGAGCTCGGATTTGCGGGAGAGCTGGCGCACGATTTGCTCGGCCCAGGCGACCAGCGCCTCAGCGATCGGTTTGGATCGCTGCTGGCGTTCTCGTCGTCGGAAAGCCAACGATGGTCGACGCCGATGATTTGCCACCCAAGCGTCCAGAATGCCTAAGCCGGCTTGCACCGCGCCGCGGCTATCTGGCGGGGATCAGCAGCCTGCAGCGGGCGCAGTACTGAGCCGACGCAGCATGGCCAGCGCTGATCGTAAAATGCGCCGCCTCGAATCATCTGAACCTCAAGTTCTCACGGCTTAGCTCGTTGATCGACCGACAGCCCATCAGCTTCATGTCGCGTTCGATCTCATTGTGGAGATTTTGAAGGGCTCTTTCGACGCCGACCTGCCCCGCGGCCGCGAGGGCATACAGATAAAATCGGCCTCCCGAACACGCTTTCGCGCCCAGGGAGAGGGCTTTCAAAACGTGGGTGCCACGGCTAATTCCCCCGTCGCAAATCACATCTATCCTGTCGCCGACAGCATCGATGATCTCGGCGAGCTGGTCGAATGGGCTCCTCGACCCGTCGAGCTGACGTCCGCCGTGATTGGACACCATGATAGCGGTCGCACCGATGTCCAGAGCACGCTTTGCGTCCGCTACACTCATGATGCCTTTGAGGCAGAATTGTTTGCCCCATTTCTTTCGGACACTCTCGGCATCTTTCCAGTTCATCGATTGGTCGAGCATCGTGCTAAAATAATTGCCGACAGATACCGAGACATTCGAACCCTCCTTCACATAGTCTTTGAGCTGAGGCAGCGCAAACTTCTCGTGCGTGAAGTAGTTGACCGCCCATCTCGGGTGCACGGCGAAGCTGAGGAGACTCTTAAGAGTCAAGCGCGGTGGTGAAGTGAAGCCCGTCCGCAAATCACGCTCTCGATTTCCCCCCGTGATCGTGTCGACGGTCAGTGCCAGCACGTCAAAATTCGCGGCGATGCACCGCTCGATCATACTGCCAGTTAACCCTCTGTCCTTATGGAAGTACAGTTGGAAGAGCTTCGGCGTGCTGATTGCGGAACCGATCTCCTCGACGCTCACCGTCCCCAGAGAGGAAACGCCGAACATGGTGCCAAACTTCTCCGCGGCTTTGGCGACCGCCCTTTCACCGTCATGATGGAACAGCCGCTGAAGCGCTGTCGGTGAGCAGAACA
>DATEQL010000532.1:0-4384 GCA_035272665.1 Allostellaceae bacterium | reverse complement strand
TGGCCGTCGATGTGCTTGGTCGCCGAATAGACGACGACGTCGGCGCCGAGCGCCAATGGCGTTTGCAGGAGCGGGGTAGCAAAGACGTTGTCGACGACGAACAGACCACCCGCGCGGTGGGTCAGCCGTGCCACCTCGGCGAGGTCGATGATCTCCATCGCCGGGTTGGACGGGCTTTCGCAAAAAGCGATTGCCGCCCCGCCGGCGAGTGCCGCCTCCCAGGCGCCGAGATCGCGCCCGTCGACGAGCACGGTCTCGATGCCCCAGCGCGGCAACAGATCGGCGACGATGTAATGGCAGGAGCCGAACAAGGCCCGGCTCGACACGACCTTCTGGCCGGCGCGCAATCGGCAGAGCAGCGCGGCGAACACCGCCGCCATGCCGCTCGCGGTGGCGCGGCAGGCCTCGGCCCCTTCGAGCAGCCGCAGCCGTTCCTCGAACATCGCCACCGTCGGGTTGCGATAGCGCGAATAGACATAGCGCGAGCCTTCCTGGGCGAACGCCGCCTCGGCCGCCGCGGCGTCGTCGTAGACAAAGCCCGAGGTCAGAAACAGCGCCTCGCAGGTTTCGTCATAGGGGCTGCGCACCGCACCGCCGCGGACGAGGATCGTCGCCGGTGCGACATTGTCGACGAGATCGGGGGGCAGGACGGGCTTGGTCATCGACGGGTCTCTCCAATTGAGGCCGCGCCGATCGGGTACAAAAAACCCCGGTCCCGCGCGGGCCAGGGCTCCTTTCAGAACTCTCGACCTTTTAGCGGTTTGTTTAACGTGGCCGCAAGCCGGTCGGCTCAAATCACCACGATCGTCATTTCCTAGCGTTACGGCGGGCGGAAGTCAAGGCGCCGGTTTGCGGCCGAACATCGGCTAAATGCCGAGTGTTGTCATACTGCCCGGAGATGCTTGAGAAAGGTATTCACGTCCTTTGGCCCACTCAGCATGAGGAGGCGTCCCGAGAAGTTTGACATCGCGGCGATCACGCGCGGCCTATAATCGCGCCGATAGCGCCAGGTGTCCTTGAGGAACGCCCAATTCAGACGCTCCCGGCAGCCTGGAGCGAACTCATCCCTGCGTACGCGACCAAACCACGTAGCTGTTCGGAGCAGCACCCGCAATATGCAAACCCAAGTCGGTAAATCGAGATAGATCACTGTGTCGGCGGCCGTGAGCCGCATCGGGAGCGTTCCGCTAAAGTTTCCGTCCATGATCCATGTCCGCTGCTGGACGAGGTTCCTGATCTGGGCTGTCCAAGTCGACTCGTCCGGTTCGATCCATCCTGGACGCCAGTAATGCCGGTCAAGGTGGATAACGGGAAGGGAGAGGGCGGCTGCCATCTTTCGCGCTAAAACCGACTTCCCCGCCCCCGCACAGCCCAAGATCAGAATGCGTTCCATGACACACCTCGGTCGAGAACCGACATTTAGACTGGCCCGCTACCGCATCGGTGCTTGTCCGACTGTCAAATCGCTAGCAGTCTGGCGGTCGCAGCCGAGGAGCGAACCATGCCGTCGATGTTCAACGCCCGCGATGCCGGTAATTACGAGCGATTGATGGGGCGATGGAGCCGGCGCCTGGCGCCGCTGTTCATCGAGCACGCCGGCATCGCCGACGGCGAGAACGTGATCGAGGTCGGCTGCGGCACCGGCAGCCTGACCTTTACCTTGCCGCAGAAAGCCGCACTCGCCCAGCTGACCGCGATCGACCACTCGGAGATCTACCTCGCCGCGGCGCAGGCAAAGAACCACGACCCGCGCATCCGTCTCGAGCAGGGCGACGGCTGTACGCTGCGCTTTCCCGATGCGAGCTTCGACCGCGCGCTGTCGATGCTGGTGCTGCCCTCGGTCCTCCCGGAGCCCGAGCTGATGGTGGCCGAGATGCGGCGGGTTACTCGCCCGGGCGGGGTGGTCGCCGCCGCGTTCTGGGATTCGCCGGGCGGGAATCCCAGCCAGCGCATGTTGTGGGACACGGCCGCTGCCCTCGACGAGGCGGCCGCCGAGGCGCGCGACCGCACGATGGGGCGCCCGATCTATGCGTCGGGTGCGATGGCGCGAATGTGGGCCGAGGCCGGTCTCGTCGACATCGACCAGCGATTGCTGATGATCCGCACGGATTTCGCCGACTTCGCCGACTACTGGCAACCCTATGCGAGCGGCGAGGGCGCGCTCGGCGCCTATGTCGCAAACCTCGACGATGGCGCGCGCGGCAGCCTGGAGCGACATGTGCGCTCGGCGTATCTGACCGGGCGCCCCGATGGCGAGCGTTCGTTTGTCGCCGTGGCCGTATCCTGCCGCGGTGTCGTGCCGGAGGGCTGAGACTTCGGTCTATAGGGGGCGATCGTGGACAAGCAGAGCCTGCGCGGCTTTCTGGCGATGGTCGAGCGCGACTACCCGAACGAGCTGGTGCGCATCCGCGAACCCGTCAGCTGCCAGCTCGACATCACCGCGACCGTCTTCGAGCTCGAGCGTTTGGGCCGCAGCCCGGTCGTCCTCTTCGAACGGGTCGAGGGCTTCGACATGCCGGTCGTCACCAATGTCGCCGGCAATCGCCGACTGCTCGCCGCCGCCTTGGGAGTCGAGCCCGGCAGGCTCGCGACGACCTTTCGCGAGCGCTGCCAGAACTATCGGCCGGTCGAGCGCGTCGTCTCGGCACCCTGGCAGGAGGTGGTGGTGGAAGGCGACGCCGTCGACCTGACCAAATTGCCGATCCCGGTCCACTTCGCGGTCGATGCCGCACCCTATATCACCGCCGGCCAGATCTGCGCGCGCGATCCCGAAACCGGGGTCGACACGACCGGGTTTCATCGGCTGATGCTGAACGGGCGCAACCGGCTCGGCGTGTCCTTGCATTCGCGCCGGCGGATGTACGAATTCCACCGCCGCGCCGAGGTGCGCGGCGAGCCGCTGCCCGCCGTCGTCACCCTCGGCGTCCATCCGATCCACTACATGGGCTCGATGGCCTTCCACTATCCGCCGGATGTGCGGAAATACGAGATCATCGGCGCGCTCTTCGGCGAGCCCTACCGTGTGGCGGCTTGCGGTCCGGCCGAGCTCGATGTACCGGAAGGAGCCGAAATCGTCATCGAGGGCAAGATCCTCAACGATGTGCGCGAGCCCGAAGGACCGTTCAGCGAGTTCACCGGTTATGCCTCCTACCGCAGCACCGAGAATGTCTTTGTCGCCGAGCGGCTGCACATGCGGCGCGACGCGATCTTTCACTCGATCGCCTCGGGCACGGCCTCGGACCACATCCTGATCAGCTGCGTGGCGCGCGAGGCGGAGATCCTGAACTCGCTGCGCCGTAATCTGCCCAACGTCATCGCCGTGCACGTGCCGACCGTCACCTGCGGTGCGTTAATGGCGATCGTCCAGATCAAAAAGACCGCCGAAGGCCAGCCGCAACAGGCGATCATGGCGGCCTTCGGCACCGAGACCTATTGCAAGATCGTCGTGGTCGTCGACGAGGATGTCGACATCTTCAATCTGGCCGATGTGATGTGGGCGGTGGCGACGCGGACCCGCGCCGACCGCGACCTCGTCTTTGTCCACCGCGCGATGGGAGCGATCCTCGACCCGACCTCGGACCCGGTCGACAACACCTTGACCAAGATCGGCGTCGACGCGACCAAGCCCGGCGGCGCCGACTTTGCCCAGCGTCTGACGATCGCCGACGAGCAGCGCGCCCGGGTCCGCCAGATCCTATCCGCCGCTGGCGTCAGGCTCTAACCGGCGCTAATACAGCGACAATCGCGTTTTTGGCCCCGAATCCGGCGGTTTGCGTCAAAAAACAAAACACGAAATCAAAGGGCTGGATGCGAAATTCGTTACCCGGCGGATCAACGGAATTTTTTCGCCGATCAACGAATTTTGACGGGCCTAACAACGGAATAACAGTCGAATAACAACGGAAGACGATTTTAGTATGATAAACGCAATTCGTATATTGACAAATAGTGAATTTTGCTGTATAACAAACCCAGGTTACGCTGAGAGGACAAGATGGCGACCGGGACGAAGGGCGATTACGAAGTGGGTTACGGCAAGCCGCCGCGCAACGCCGGCTTCAAAAAGGGGCAGTCCGGCAACCCGCGCGGGCGGCCGCCGGGTTCGAAGAACCTGACGACCTTGCTGAACGACGCGTTGAACGAGCCGGTGACGATCACCGAGAACGGCCGGCGCCGCAAGATCACCAAGCGCGAGGCGGTGATCAAGCAGCTTGTCAACAAATCCGCGTCCGCCGATGCGCGCTCGCTGAAGATCCTGCTCGACCTGATGCTGAACCTCGAGGCCCGGGCGCGGGCTTCCGCCGCCCCGGCTCCCGCCGTCGGCCCGGCCGACGAGGAGGTCCTGGCCCAGCTCAAGGCGCGGCTCGAAGGTGCCATCCGGGAT
>DATEQL010000531.1:0-12426 GCA_035272665.1 Allostellaceae bacterium | reverse complement strand
CGCGGCGAGGTCGCTGTGCACAGCATCCTTGATGTCGATGGCACGGTCCGGCGTCACGCAACGGTAGTTGCCGGTCAGCAGCATCGCCCATTTGGCGAGCGGGACGAAGATCGAGTCGTGCACCTTGAGCTTGACCGGCAGCTCGACCGCTCCGTCGCCGGGATCGTGGCGGGCCGCTTCGATATCCGCCTGCATCTGGTGCAGTATCGCGGTGTGGGTGTGGGAGGCGAAGCGGGCCGCCTTGAAGTTGGTCGGTAACGTCACCTGCAGCACGTTGATCTTTTCGCCCGGCGGACGGATCGCCTGCGGGTCCGGACTGCACAAGGTCAGGAGCCCCGGCTCGAAATTGTCCCACACGCTCGCATCGGTGTAGCAGGACCGCAACGCGTCGGTCGCCAAGCCGGGGATGCGCTTCAGGTAGGGCAATGGCGGCATGTTCATGATCGACATGCAGGGCACCTTCTTCCGCGCCACCGCGTCGAGCAATTCGCGCACGCCGGGCGAGCGGTATTGCGGCTCCTGCATCGCCAATACGACGAGATCGTAGTCGGACGGGTCGACCGCGCTGGGGCCGGCCGCCGACAACTTGCCCGGCAATTTGCGCGAGTCGAGTTCGATCGGGTCTTTCCTGCCACGGATCGGCAGGCGGATGCGAGCTCCCTCGCTGTTGAACGCCTCGACCTCCGCAGGGAGGCACACCATCGTTATCTTGTGACCGCCGAACAGCAGCTTGGTTGCCAGAAGCGACCCGTAGGACGCCCCCAGGATTAGAACGTCGTAAGTCGCCATCTAGCATTTCCTCCTTAGGCCGGGGTTATCTTCTCGCCAAACGATGCCGGATGCTGCGTTATTGGGCAAGTCCCCTCAGCCAGGATCGCCGCCAACCCGGTGCGATAATCCGGATAACGAAGGGTGACCCCGAGCTCGGTCTTGATCAGGCGGTTCGACACCCGCTTGTTGTCGTCGTAAAAGCTGCGCGCCATCGGCGAGAGCGGGGCGGCCTCGAGGGGTACGAGCGGCGGCGGCTCCATCCCGAGGAGTCGAGCGGCATGCGCGACGACCGCCTCGGGTGGTGCCGGGTCGTCGTCGCAGACATTATAGACGGCACCGGGCCGGGGTCGCTCGATCGAGGCGAGCAACACGCCCGCCAGATCTTCGACATGGATGCGCGAGAAGACCTGGCCGGGTTTGTCGATGCGTCTTGCGGCGCCGGCACGCAATGCATCGAAGGCGCTGCGGCCGGGGCCGTAGATGCCGGCGAGCCGGAAGATGTGAACCGGCACGCCGCGGTCGCGCCAAAGATCGAGCCAACTCGTTTCCGCGGCGGCTCGGCGACGGCCGCGATCGCCGGTCGGCAGCAGTTGGGCGGTCTCGTCGACCCAGCCGCCGCCGCGATCGCCGTAGACTCCGGTCGTCGATAGATAGCCGAGCCAGGAAAGCCCCGACAGCGCCGCGATGCCGTTGCCGTGCAGGGCGAGTACCGGATCGCCCGCGGCATCCGGCGGAACCGAAACGAGGAGGTGGGTGACCCCGTTCAGCGCAGCTGCCTCGACCGGCCGGTTGCGGTCGAAGAGTACGGCGGGAAAGCCGGATCTGCGCAGTAGAGCCTGTCTCTTGGTGCTACGGCACGTGCCGGTCACGACCCACCTCGACGCGGCGAGCCGACGGCCGAGCGCCAGCGCGCTGTAACCCAAGCCGAAGCAAAAGAGATGCGGCCCGCTCACGACGGTTTTGTAATCGAAATACCGTCGTAAAGTCCCTCTTGGGCGGCTCGCGAGACCCAGAGCGGCCATTTAGCCGCACGCCGAATGCTCAATTCGTTCCCGGACGGCGATAGCTTAGACGTGCTCTAGTTGCAACGGCAGCCACCCTACCACAGAAGCCTACATGCCCACCACGGCGGGAGGATTGATCCTTCAACAGCGCGCTCTGAGTTTCCGAGGCTTCGTATCAACGCGCAGCGCGCTTCCCCCGGTCTGAGAACGCGGCACCGGGCCTCAGGAACGGCGCGAGGTAAATTAAGGGCCGTGTTCGCGCAACCGCGCGAGTAAAACCTGCCACCATTCACCGTACCGGCGCAGGAAGATCGCGTCAGGGAAGCCGTGACGGGCAACATGCTCGTCCGGCACGCTGTCCCAGCCGCGATGGACGACCGTGACCCGCGTCTCTGCGCCGACGGGCTCGAAGGTGACCTCGACCTCGGTCTCCTGACCCGAACGGAAGGTCGCCTGACGCCAACCGAAGACAAGCCGTTCGCCCGGCTCCCACACCCGGATGCGGCCGATCTCGAAGACCGTGCCGTTCGCCAGTGTCTCGGTGAAGCGTCCGCTTTCGTGGGGCTCGAAGGCAAGCGTGCCGGGAGAGCTCGGTGTAAACCGGAACAGTGCGTTCGGCGTCCACCACAGCGCGATGTCGCGCGTGAAAATCTCGAAGGCGCGCGCGGGCGAAGCCTTGAGCCGCACGGACACGAGAACCTGCGGTGTCACGAGACGCGCTCGGCATGACGCTTGAAAGCCGCGAGCTGGGTGCTCCACAGCGCTTCGGTTTCTTCAAGCCAGCATTTCAGTTCCGCCATCGGTTTCGGATCGAGTGCATAGATGCGCACCCGCGCATCGAATTTCGGATGGCTCTCCACCACAAGCCCGCATTCGCGCAGTTGCCGCATATGCCGACTCATGGCGGGCAGTGCCAGACCCGTCCGCTGCGCCAGCTCGCCGGCACGATGCGGCCGCTCACGCAAGAGCTCGACCACGTGGCGGCGATGCGGATCGGCGAGCGCGGCGAGCGTGCGGTCGATGCCGGCAACTCTTTGGCTCACACCCAGCCTTCGATCTTGAGGCCGCTCTTCTGCTCGGCCTCCTCACGCGAGACCTGGCGCACCGTCTGTCCGAACGACCACACGTGACCCTCGAGATCCGCCGCGCGATAAGTACGATCGCCATAGAACTGATCGGCGGGTTCGACGAGGATGACGGCACCCGCCGCCCGCGCCCGTTCGCAATGGGCGTCGACGTCCTCTTCAGGATGCACATGAACGGTTTGCGTCGTGATGCCGCCCGCCGATTTGGGGCTCTTACGCTTGTCGGTCCACTCGCCGCCGATCATGACGACACCGTCGCCGAGCCGCATCTCGGCATGGAACTCGTCGGCGCGGTAGATGCCGCTCCGGCCCATAATGAGCATCGCCGTCTCGAAGGCGAACGCGCGTTCCAGCCACTTCAGCGCGGCGACGGGATCCCGATAGCTGAGGGCGGGAATGAAGGTCTGCCGATGGGTCACGACCACTCTCCGATAGTTTATGAAATCAGAAATATTTAACAAAACCTACAACTATCTTGTCAATCGCTTTCTCATCGGTTTCTCTACCGCCGCGTGGCTGTCCGGACCCGGAAGAGACGGCGTCTGCTGTTGCGCAATAAGGGAGGTGGAACTCGGATCCGATTAGCCCAGCTGTCGCGCCGGGGCAACCGAGGGGTCGGCCTCGAGCGTCTCGGCCATGCGCCCTTGCTTCAACCGGGTCCACGCCCAAAAGCCGCAGGAGACGAGCGCGCCGACGGCGAGCGGCAGACGCAGCCCGAAGCGTTCGCTCAGCGAACCCATCAGCACGGCACCGATCGCCGGGCCGGCGCGGAAGATCATGCCGTAGAGCGCCATGATCCGCCCGCGCATGCGGACGTCGACCGAGGCCTGCAGCAGGGTCTGCGCGCCGATCCCGGTGATCGTCATCGCCGTGCCGGCAAGGAAGACGCAGGGGAGCGCGAGGGCGAACCGGTCGGTCGCGGTAAAGGCGAGGATCGCCAGCGAGATCACCAGCGTGTTGGCGAGCACGAGCCGGGTCAGCCCGGCGATCGCCGGCCGCAACAGCATCCACAGGGCGCCGCAGATGGCGCCGAGGCCGACCGTCGAGGTCAGCATCGACAAGCCCGCCGGGCCGCGCCCGAAGACGCTATCGGCAAAACCGGGAAAGAGCTCGACAAAGCCGCGGGTGCCGACCGTGGTTATCGTAAACAGCAGCAGCATCGGCGCGATGCCGGGATGCCGACTGGCATAGACATAGGCTTCGACCGACGCCTTTAGGACACCCTGGGTCGCGGCAACCGGCAGCGCCGGAAGGCCGCGAAGGTTCATCATCGCGATCTGAAACGCGACATAGGTTACGGCATTGACGGCGAAAGCGGCACCAACGCTGACTTGGGCGATGACGATGCCGGCAACCGCCGGTCCCAGGAAACGCGCGCTGTTGAAGATGATCGCGTTGATCGCCAAGGCCGAGGGCAGCGCCGCGCGATCAACCAGGGTCGGGATCAGTGCCAGGCGCGACGGCTGGGCCACGGCGTTGAACACGCCAAGAAGCAATGTCAGTGCGAACAACAGCTCGATCGTGATCCTATCGGTAAAGACCAGGACGGCGAGCAGGGTTGCCTCGATGCTGCCGGCGATCTGCGTCACCCGGATGATTCCGACGCGGTCGCGCCGGTCGGCAAGGGCGCCGGCGAGCGGGCTGAGGAAAACGACCGGGAAGAATTCGGCCATCGACATGACGCCGAGCCAAGTGCCGGAATGGGTCAGGGTCCAGGCAAGCCAGCCGACCGCCACCCGCTGCATCCAGATGCCGATGAGCGAGACGGCGTTGCCGCCGGCATAGACCCGGTAATTGCGATGGGCGAAGGCTAGGACGACACTGCCGAGCCCACGCGGAAACAGGCGATCGCGGACAAAAGCCAAGAAGATGCGAAACCCGAAATGGTGAAGCCGAAATTGCCCGATCGTATCGTCTATTGCAAATCCGCGGCAACCTCGCGCTATGGTACACCCTCGTCTAAAGAATGCGGTCGGTGGCCCACCTCGTTGATGACAGGAACCACACTGCACGTCGCCCCGACGAAATGGTGTCGCTACCCCCAAATTGTTTGTCTCTTGGCTTGTCTATTATTCGTTAACGCCGCCGCCGCCGATCCGGCCGCCCCGGCGGCGCGGCGCAACGCCGAGGCGGAGTCCGCGACCTATGATCGTTGCATTAAACTCGCCAAGCAGAACCCCAGCGCCGCCCAGAATTTGGCGCGGGCGTGGCATGAGCGGGGTGGGGCGCATCCGGCCGATCATTGCGCTGCCGTCGCACTGATCGGGCTCAAGCAATACAAGGAAGCGGCGAATAGGCTGGAGGCGCTGGCGCAGGCCATGACAACGGCGCCGGTCGCGTTGCGCGCCGATGTGCTCGATCAGGCGGGACAGGCCTGGCTGCTCGCCGGCGATCCGGTGCGGGCTTATACCGCTGCAGGTCAGGCGGTGAGCCTGCAACCGAACGACCCCGAGCTGCTCATCGATCGGGCGGAAGCGGCCGCGTCCGCGGGATATCTCGACAAGGCCGTCGTCGATCTCGATCATGTCCTGAAGGCGGACCCGGGCCGCGTCGATGCTCTGATTTACCGCGCTTCGGCTAATCGCGCCCTCGACCGCCTCGATCCCGCGCTCGCCGATGTCGAAAAGGCGCTCGCGCAAACGCCGAATTCGGTGCCGGCGTTGCTAGAGCGCGGCAATATTCGGCGGCTGAAGGGCGATCTCACAGGAGCCCGCGCGGATTGGGAGCGTATCGGGCAGCTCGTCCCCGGCAGCCAAGCGGATATGGCGGCGAAGGCCAATATCGAACATCTCGACCCTTGAGGAACCACCTCCGCCGGCAAACGCCTCACGTGGGTGTAGAGCGCGCTGCAGGTTCGTCCCTAAAACGCCGCGGTGCTGACTGGGGTCGACGACAATGATTTGCGGATCTGTTCTATGAGGATATTGCCTCGTCCACATCTGCCCCAGCGCAACGGGGGAAAGACGATTGTTTATTCGAACCGTGGGCGGAGCCGATTGGGGCGCCAGTCGTAACGCATACACGCAGATGCTTCGGCCGGGTTACCCATTCATAGTCTTGGTCGGGACGGGGCGCTCCGGCTTCGTCAGGCTTGGCCATGCTGATTCCGGCGGCGAGCTCATTCTTGCCGAATGTGCGCCAGAGCGCACGGATATCCTCAGCGACTGTGGCCCGCAAAAGCGGATGGGTCGGTTCCTGCGATTTATATTCTCCGGACGCGACCTTACAGTGTACCCTCCGAAACCTCCAGATCCGTCATCAGGCGGACCAGCCGCTTTCAAGACAAAAATTATGATACTAAAAAGCTCGCCATACGGGCCATCGTACCGGATGAACTGAGAAGCTTCGGCATAGCCATGAGTCCGTCGTTTTGCGTTACGAAGCGGCATGCGTTTAGTGTAGCATTCGGCATTATGATCGCCGCCACCGCGGGCTACGCCGTCCCGACTCAGCGGCCGTGGATGAATCCCGATTTGTCGCCGGAGGCACGGGCAGCGCTGCTCGAAGCGGAAATGACGCTCGATGAGCGCATCCGGATCGTTCACGGCGTAGGGGCAGTATGGCGCGACGCTCCTCTGCCCGAGGGCGCAATCGGCTCTGCCGGCTATGTTCCAGGTGTTACTCGGTTGGGAATACCGGCATTGCAGGAGACCGATGGGCCACTCGGCGTGACTAACCCCTACAATATCCGTCCAGGCGATACCGCCACGCCGTTGCCCTCGGGCCTCGCGATCGCCGCCACATGGGACCCTGAGATTGCCGATGCCTGTGGCGCGATGGTCGGCCGGGAAGCTCGGAACAAGGGCTTCAACGTGCTCCTCGGAGGTGGTGTCAATCTGACGCGTGACCCTCGCAATGGACGCAACTTTCCATACCTCGGCGAAGATCCGCTCCTTGCCGGCCTTCTCGCCGGCGAGGTAGTTCGCGGGGTGCAGGCGGAGCACGTCATCTCGACGGTCAAGCATTTTTCCGATGGACAACAGGAGACCGGGAAAAAAGATGTCGATGTGCGCATCAACGAGGCTGCGAACCGGGAAAGTGATCTTCTGGCATTCGAGCTGGCGATCGAAAAAGGTCAACCGGGTGCAGTGATGTACGCCTATAACAGCGTCAACGGTGTCCACACATGTCGGAGTAATGATCTACTCAACACAACCCTGAAGGGCGACTGGGGCTACCGTGGCTGGGTGATGTCAGACTGGGGGGCTGTCGATGGAGTCGATGCGGCAATCAATGGACTCGATCAGGAATCTGGTGAACAGTGGGACGGCCTAGTCTTTTTCGGCGAATCGCTCCAACGCGCGGTGCAGGCAGGTCAGGTGCCGGAGTCCCGGCTTAGCGACATGGTACGCCGGATCCTACGCTCAATGTTTGCGGTAGGCCTATTCGATCATCCGCCAATACGTGGGGGGCCTATCAGTTATGACGACGATGCTCTCGTAGCACTGCGGGCTGCGGAAGAAGGCATCGTGCTGTTGACGAACAGGAACGCGGTCCTGCCAATACCTCGGACCGCAAGAAAGCTTGCTATTATTGGTGGCAATGCCGATGCGGGAGTTCTGTCTGGCGGTGGCTCCTCTCGGGTCAACCCGGTCGGTGGCCCGGCGCGAATCATCCCGCTCGGCGGCGACGGTCTCTTCCGCCTCGCTGCTGCCATGCTTTTCGATCCGTCTTCGCCACAAAGGGCTATTCAAGACAAGGTTCCGGGTGCAGAGCTACATTTTAACGACGGGCGCTACCCGAAGGCTGCCGCTGATCTCGCCCGGACAGCCGATTATGCTATCGTCTTTGCTACCCAATGGATGAGCGAAGAACAGGATGCGCCAGATTTGTCGTTACCAAGCGGCCAAGAGCAGTTGATCGAGGCGGTTTCAAAGGCGAATCTACGCACTATCGTCGTGCTCGAGACCGGCGGACCGGTGATAATGCCGTGGCTCGATCTGGTCGCCGCTGTCTTGGAGGCTTGGTATCCCGGTGCACGCGGCGGCGAAGCGATCGCCAACGTTTTGTTTGGCGACATCAATCCGTCGGGTCGACTCCCAATCTCGTTCCCGATGAGCGAAACGCAGCTCCCGCGGCCCAATATAGTCGGAACCGACCCGTCTGCGGACACTCCTATCGCCGTCGATTACAACGAAGGTGCCTCTGTTGGCTACCGCGGGTACGCATCGACCCCGCAGGAGCCGCTTTTTCCTGTTGGCTTTGGATTGTCTTACACCAACTTCCGCTATTCGCGCCTTGAAGTCACCGGCGGCGACACACTAACCATCAGATTCGATGTAGAAAACGCAGGCACGCTGACCGGCGTAGACGTACCGCAGGTCTATCTGACAAATGCGGATGGGGTGCAAAAGATACGTTTGATAGGCTGGGCAAGACCCTCCCTCAATCCCGGCCAAACTCACCGCGTCACGGTCACTGCCGATCCGAGGCTGCTAGCCGATTTCGACACGACCGCGCATGCTTGGCGACTGGGCCCTGGGACCTACGAAGTCGCGGTCAGCAATTCGTCCGCTACTCCCACGCTCCGAGCGACCGGAAACCTCGTCGGACAAATGATTAAACCCTAACTGAACCGCTGCCGGATCGAAGACGTGCTGACCGATGAAAAGATCGCCATCCTGTTCAACCGGCTGCCAACGCCGCTCCAATTCGAAATCTATCTGACCCGGGCGTTCGAGGAGGGCTTCAAAGGTGCCCAAGGGTTCTGCCTCTTCGCCGATCATTTCATCGTTTCGAATCTCGCCCTAAAAGAAGTTCTAGCTTTAGACTGCGTATTAACATTTGAGATGCTAATGGGCTTTTGCAATCCACTCCGTCATTTATTGCGTGACCACAGCGCCATCCATGGCCACGTTAGAACGGGGCCGGCCTGCTCAAGCGACGTCGGCCGCAAGATCCAGCGCAACGATGCTTTCAAGGAACGCTTTGCCGACCTTATCGCCCTGGCTGTGCGCGAATGCATGGGCAACGGTGAGGCTCGAGGGCCTTACGAATTTGGCTGCAAGGTGTCGGTCACCATCCCGCCGACGAAGCCCAAGGGCGGCCAGTTCAGCCATTCTCAGACGGAGCTTCACGGCGGCTGGCCAGCGCTGGCCCGAGTGCTCGACCGGGCTACAGCGGCGCTCTGCGCCGAGATCTCCGGCGACGCCCAGCAGGTCCTCGACATGACCATCGCCTACGCCACGATCCGTATCGCCTTCGGCAGGGCGATCGGCGGCTATCACGGCGTCAAGCACAATGCTTAAAGCCGCCGCCCCAGCCTTCCCCGGCGCGCGGGGGTGGGAGCGGGAAGGGACCAGGCAGAACAACTTCGACGCGCTGCGACTGCTCGCCGCCGCTTCAGTGGTCTTCTCGCATTCTTTTCTGATCGCCGAAGGTACTCAGGACCGCGAGCCGTTGATCTGGCTGACCGGCAACCAATCGATCCTCGGCCTCGCCGGCGTGTTCGTATTCTTTGCCATCAGCGGCTTTCTGGTGACGCAGAGCTTTGAGGAAACCGGCGATGCGTGGCGTTTTCTCGCCAAGCGGGCATTGCGCATCTTCCCCGGAATCTTCCTGGCCACCGTGGTGTCGGCGTTTGTATTAGGCCCGCTCGTCACCGATTTGCCGCTCGGCGCCTATCTCAGCCGGCCAGAACCCTATGAATATGTCGTCGGCAATACACTGCTCGATCAGACTGTGCACGAGCTGCCTGGGGTGTGGTTCGTCGATAACGGGGTCGGGCTCGAGGTCAACGGATCGCTGTGGACCTTGCGCCTCGAATTCATGATGTACCTGATGGTCCTCGTGCTCGGGGTGCTGCGGCTGTTGACGGTGCGGGCAGCCCTTCTGCTGCTGGCATTCGGCATGGCTTGCTTGCACTTCAACATGCTCGACGAGCTCGAAAAATGGGGCTGGTTCTCCCAGCTGCTGAGCGGATGGGGCTGGCTGGTCGGCTTCTTCGCCGCCGGGATGTTTCTTTACAAGCTGCGCCACACCGGCATTTTCGACGGCCGCATCGCGCTCCTGGCGCTCGCCGGCCTCGTCCTTAGCGTGCCGCTGCGCCAGTTCATCCTGCTCTTCCCACTGTTCGGCTGCTATTTGGCACTCTGGCTCGCCCTTACCCCGCGTCTGCCGGTCATCCCGGCGGCGCGCTTCGGCGATCTGTCTTACGGCATCTACATTTATGGCTGGCCGGTTGAGCAGGGGGTGGTCTGGCTGCTTGGCGGCCGGGCGGCGTGGTGGCAGGTGTTCCTCCTCGCATTGCCGGCGGCGGCGGCGCTCGCTTTCCTGTCCTGGCACCTGGTCGAGCGCCCGGCGCTTCGCCTCAAGCGGGGCTCGCGGCGTCCACCGGCACCGCTGCTTCGAAGCGCTGACGTCGAGGTTTGCCCTAAAATTGCGACCCTCAGGTGATCTTGCGGGGGGTACTGCGATGCGGATAATAATCTCTACACCGACGCGAGCGGCCAGTCGCGCTTCCGGGACGTCGAGGTTAAGTCCGGACCCGGCTGCGTCTCTAACTCGTAGGGCGACCATGCCGAGCCGCCAGCCAATGCCGATCCACGTATGGCTCCTTTTTTCGAAAGCCTCAAAACCAAAGATTGCCGAGAGGTTCGCTCCGAAAGCCCAGATAATTCTCCGACCGACCATTGGCGCGCATTCATAGACCGCGGCGCCTTCGACCCTACTGCGCCAAATGATTGGGTCGATGTTCCCAACGACACAGTTGACGGCAAAGGAGCCACCGGCATGCGTCCAACGGGCGCTATCGCTTGCTGGAGCAAGACTATTTATAATGGTGACCTGACTGGCGACCCTCCTGGCGGGACGCAGAAGCGCCTTAATTGTTTCAAAGCCCCGGCTCCGGCGGGATGAATACGATCTGCCGATCGACCTCGGGAGCGGGCACAGCACGACCACTCCCTTTTGCGATGATAGCGGAGCACGATCCCAGGCGGTCGTCACAAAGATCTAGGGGGCAAATCAGCGACGCCGGTTTGGCGGTACCGTCCGGGCATGTTTACTCGCTGCAGTCAGTCAGGTCCTTCTCGGAGATCGAAAAGGCGTAGGGCCTTCCCGCTAAAACCTCGACGTTCCGTACCACGCAGACCCGGCCTTTTTTGTCCGCGAGCTTCACGTCGTAGCGTCCGGGAACAACATTCTTGAGTGTCAACCGCTCATCAGCGTCGACAGCACCATCGGGATCGTTCGCGCACTGATCGGGTCCCCACTTTGTAGTTCCGGTCGGTGCGAGGTGGAGTTCCTTTATTGTGGAACCTGTGAGATTCCAGAACCTCAGGCGCTCAGCCGCAGTCGCAGCAATGCTCAATACGAGCAGAGAGAGAATTACAGCAATCAAAGATTGCATATCGCTCTGACTCCCAAAATGAATAACTTTGATCTGTCAGGCGTGCGATGTGACGCTGTGACACATGCACTGTGGAAGCGTGGCGGCGAGCTGTAGGTCATGCCGTTGTCATCCGCCCGAATCATGATCGCGTACAGCACAGCAAGAGTTTCGCCGAAAGGCTCCCTGCCGCGGCCGCCAATCGCCGTGTTTGAGCAGCCGTCGGCGGGCGAGGCAAATTCCATTTCGCGTGCCCTTCGTGACCCTTGAAAAGACATTATTGATGCCGATTTACGCTCCCCGGCGGGTGCCAATTAACTCGGTGCCCTAAAGTAGAATTGTAGGAGTTCGCTAATGCTTCGGGTTGGAATCGTCGCGGCCGTGATGATCACGACTGCGCCGCTGGCACTACAGGCTCGTACCGACAGCACCACCGAGGTCATCGCCATGTGGGACCAGGATCGCGATGGGACGCTTGATCTGAATGAAATCAATAAGGCTGCCGCGGCCGAGTTCGATAAGCTGGATGTCGATCACGACGGCACGTTGGACACGAAGGAGCTAGGTCACCGTGTGACGAGGGCTGAGTTCCTTGCTGCGGACAAAGACAGGGACGGCACTCTCGACAAGGCGGAATACGAGTCTATTGTTGTCGAGCGCTTTCACGCTGCCAACCCCGACAAGGACGCGACGATCGAGGGGAAAGAACTCCACACCGCGGCTGGCCGCCGCTTGATGGAGCTGCTGAGGTAGCCTTCTCCCGAACTGTGCGTAAAGTTGGCCGCCGGCAGGTCAGCGTCTCCGGCGGGCGCCGGCATCAGATGGACCTAACCCGGTTTGACGGGATCAGCTCTGCGGGATCGGGTACTCAGCGAAAATCTCTTGCGTTCTTTTGAGCGCCTTGTCCGCCGCAGCCTCGGGCGCCATTCCGTTGGTGACGATGTCATTCCAGGCCAGCTGAAAGACGTGCTCGGAATCGAGTTTGGCGGCCGCCGGGTTGTATGCCTCGTAGAGCGGGATCGTCGGACCGACCAAGGTTTCCGTGATATAGGCCGTGCGATGCTGGTCGCCGGAATGGAGCCAGAACGGGTCGGTCTTGATCAGCTCCGGATAGGGAATCGCCCAACGGCCGAGCCCACCTTTCAGGTATTTGTTAAGCACCTTGGGCTCGATCGCATATTTTAAGAACTCTTTGGCGACGGCGACATTCTTAGCTTCTTTTGGGATTACCAAACCA
>DATEQL010000530.1:0-3803 GCA_035272665.1 Allostellaceae bacterium | reverse complement strand
GTCATCCGCCCCCTGGCGAGCGCCGGGAAATCAGCCGTGATCCCGCCCAGGCAAAACCGAACCGCGCCGCGCCCGTTCGATCAGGAACTCTACAAGACACGACACCTGATCGAAAATTTCTTCTGCAAACTCAAGCAGTTCAGGGCCATCGCCACCCTCTACGACAAAACCGCAAGAAATTTCCTCGCCGCCGTCCATCTCGCCGCCGCTACAATCTGGCTCAATTGACGACACGCCCTAGTCAGAATGAGGCTGGTGATGCGTTGGCTGGTTCAGGAAGCAAAGGCCCGATTTAGCGAGTTGCTCGAAAAGAGCATCACGGAAGGGCCGCAGATTGTCACGAAGCGGGGCGTTGAAACGGCGGTCCTAGTGCCGATCGATGAGTGGCGCAGGCTGCAGCAGCGAGCTCGGCCGACGCTCAAGGCGCTTCTGCTTGCACCCGAGCCGCGGTTCGAGATGGAGGTCCCTGACCGCCATCAATGGCGCTGGCGATCACCGCCGACGCTGACGTGATGTACCTGCTCGACACGAACATCAAATCGGAGCTGCGTCGTCCCAGGCCGCACGCCGGTCTTGTCGCCTGGTTGACAAGTATTGCCTCGGAACGGCTCTTTATCTCAGCAGTCACACTGGGAGAACTTCAGGCGGGGGTAGAAAACGCCCGGCAACGGGATAGCGGAAGGGCTGAGATTATCGAGAGCTGGATCGATGATGTCGCGGCATCTTACAATGTCCTGCCGATGGACGCAGGCGCTTTCCGCTGCTGGGCCCGTCTGATGCAAGGACAACCCGTTGATCTCATAGCGGATGCGATGATTGCCGCCACCGCAGTAGTCCATAATCTGACGGTGGTGACACGCAACATGCGAGATTTCGAACGGCTTGGGGTGACGGCCTTCAATCCCTTCGGCTGAGCTTGGAATGGCTGCCACCCGCCGCCTTGCCGCGATCCTCGCCGCCGATGTGGGCGGCTGATGGGGGCGGACGAGCAAGGCACGCTCGAGCGCCTCAAAACGCTGCGCCGCGAGCTCGTCGATCCGAAGCTCGCCGAGCATAACGGCCGCATTGTCAAGACCACCGGTGACGGCATGCTGTTCGAATTTTCCGAGCGTGGTCGATGCGGTCCGCTGCGCGGTCGCGGTGCAGCGGGCGACGCCCGAGCGGAACGTTGGCCTCGGGGCGGAGGACCGCATCGAATTGCGCATCGGCATCAATCTCGGCGACGTGATCGTCGAGGGCGACGACCTCTACGCGACGGCGTCAACATCGCGGCGCGCATCGAAGCATTGGCCGATGCCGGCGGGGTGTTCGTCTCCAATACGGTTCAAGACCATGTTCGCGACCGGCTGCCCTTTGTCTTTGAGGATATGGGGGGGCAGGCGCTCAAGAACATTACGCGGCCGGTGCGGGTCTACCGGGTGCGACCTGAACGCCCCCTCCCTAGCCCTCCCCCGCAGACGGGGGAGGAAAGCGCGCATAGCGCAAGAGTGGGGGCTGCCGAGCCGCCGTTGCCGCTTCCTGCCAAGCCGTCGGTCGCGGTACTGCCGTTTGCCAATATGAGCGGCGATCCTGAGCAAGAATATTTCGCCGACGGCATGGTCGAGGAGATCATCACCGCGCTGTCGCGCATCCGGTGGCTCTTCGTCATCGCCCGCAATTCGACCTTCACCTACAAGGGCCAAGTAATCGAGGTGAAGCAGGTCAGCCGCGAACTCGGCGTCCGCTATGTGCTCGGTACGAAAAGCAGCCGGCCGGGTGCGGATCACCGCGCAGCTGATCGATGCGCTCAGCGGCGCGCATCTCTGGGCCGACCGCTTCGGCGGCTCGCTCGAAGACGTCTTCGAGCTGCAGGACAAGGTGGCGCTCAGCATCGCCGGCGTAATCGAGCCGACTTTGCAGGCCGCGGAGATGCGTTACGCGGTCGATCGGCCGACGAACGATTTGACAGCCTACGATCTTTATTCTGCGCGCGCGCTCGGTTGCTTCGACATACGAGCGGGAACACTTCGCTCGTGCGCTCGACTTGCTTGGCCAAGCGATTGCCCGCGAACCGCGCTACGGTGCCGCTCTCGCCTTGGCGGCGACCTACCGGGTCAACCTCGAAAACTACGATTGGGTCAATGACTGAGAGGAGGAGGAAAACCGCCGCACGGCGATTGATCTTGCCCGCGAGGCCCTGGGCGTCGCCGCCGACGACCCGGGTGTCCTCGGCCGCGCCGCCATGGTGCTCGGGCGTTTCGGCGAGGGTATCGATACCGCTCTGGCGATGATCGACCGCGCTCTCGTGCTGAACCCGAGCTTCGCGCTTGGCTGGTTCTGGAGCGGCTGGCTGCGCCTGTTCGCGGGTCAAGTAGACGTGGCGATGCAGCATTTCGAGACCTCGATGCGGCTCAACCCCCGCGGTCAAGGGGCTACCATCTGGGCGGGGTCGGCATGGCTCATTTCGTCAATCGCCGGTTCGACGCTGCATTAGCGGCGCTGCGAATCTTCCTGGAAGAGGTTCCGGCGTTCGCGCCAAGCTATCGCGCGCTGGCGGCCCGTCTTGCGCATATGGGCCGGATCGAGGAGGCGCGATTGACCCTAAAGCGGCTGGTGACCCTGACCCCGGTGGTTCATCCGAATGTTGATCCTTTCCGCAACCGGGAGCACGGCGAACTCTTCCGGTCGGATCTGCGCCTGGTGGCCGGCGAGACGACATGAGCATGACCCGCCGCCTCGCCGCGATCCTGGCCGCCGATGTGGCGGGCTATTCGCGGCTGATGGGAGCGGACGAGGAGGGCACGCTCGAACGCCCGCATAGGGATGTTCGCTGAAGCTATAGGTGCCATCGCGGCATATTGCGGTTGCCCTTGGGGGCGGCGGGTCCGTCTTTGAGCTACCACATGGACTCGGCACCTGATGTCCATTGCTGTTGATATATTAGCCGCAGTCGCCGGGTCTTTGCTCCGCATGGGCGACATACGCGATACCGCCCAAAATCAGGACGCCGATTATCAGGGCTGCGGCTTTGGCTGCGGAGGAAAGTCGGTTCATCTCCGATAGGATCGGCGGCAGTCATTAAAAATTGGTTCGGTCTCATTTGCGCCAAAGCCCCGGATTCATTTAGCCGCTTTTGTGTTCGTGAACTCCTAACCGTCTTCTCAGCGTATACCTTTCTTTAACCCACCTTCTGCAAGAGTTTGCGAGAGTTTCCCCTAACTGTCCGAGCAGTATCCCTTTGCTTGTTAAGAGAAAGTAATGGGTCACCTTGGAGCCGACTGAGCTACGCCAATGAACCAATTAGAGCGTTGTATTTTGGATGGTGCAATAAGTGCGCAAGAAAAATATGAGAAGATGAGTGGAGGGTGCTGGCTTTCGCACGGACCTGAGTCTTTCCTGCAAATCGTTATAGCAGAGCTTTTATCAGAAAGAACAGAACTTCCAATTTATGTTGACGCCTCAATCAAAAAAATGATGCGTGAATTCGAGCGTGGACCGGGTCGCCCGTCAAAACCCAATGCTCAAAGACCCGATATAACTGTGTTTCATAAGGATGAAACGTTGCGAGCCGCTATAGAGGTAAAACGCGCTTGGAGTTTCCACCCTATCCGTAAGGACGCAAAAAAAATACAAGATTACCTCTCAGGGAGAAATGCTGCCAAGATAGGTTACATAATCGTATATTCGTAACTACTCAGCCCTGCTCATAGTGGAACGAGGATAGGGCGGCCGGCGAGGGCGTCACCGAGGGCCTGGAGAGCGGAACGGCCGTGAAGCCGCCCAGTGGCGATGACAGATAAAGCGTCGGCATAAGTACGGGCGCC
>DATEQL010000529.1:0-8002 GCA_035272665.1 Allostellaceae bacterium | reverse complement strand
GCCAGCCGCATTGTCCGTCCGATACATCAGAACCATGACTACAGCCACGTACCGCTTGCCAAAGGCATCGTCTGGGAGGGGCCCGAGGCCGATCACAATCGCAACCTGGCTCTTGTGGATGCTCCAACATTTCAACCGCGTCTCCATTCAATCTACAGCGCCAGCAGCATGCTGACCCGCTGGGGGGTTATGCCGGCCTGGGATCTGAGACACATCCTCTGGCGCATCTATGTCGTGCTCGAATATCGCAATTATCGGGGGCGATTGTTGGCTTCGTATTACCGCATGCAGGTGGCCCGCCATCGGACCACAGCGGTCATGCAGGCCAAAACACGGGCAGTTGGGCAATGGCTGGGACGCGTCGGGGCCGCTTATCAGAGGCTTGGTGGAATGGTTCTGGAGCCCCTGAGAGGATATAAGCGGCTTGGGCGACGCCACCGCCCTTGACTGCGGCGGAGGCAACGCGAGTCGAGGTCGTGGGGCTGCGCGACGCGCAGGCGGAGGCGCGAGGTCGGAGCGCGCGGTCGCGCTCCTCGAACTCGCCGGCGGGCTTCGCGCCTGCGGGGAACCGCACGTGGCGCGCCAAGCCGTTAACCGATCCTTGGCGCTGGATTAGTCGAATCTCGATGCTCGGCTGCTCCGGGAGAGGCGATTGTGACGGAAGCGGTATGAATCGGAACCCGCGGGCTCACAACCGCGTTTGGAGGAAACTCGGTTGAAGCCCGCTGCCCTCGACGTCCCCGTCGCGATCTTTGCGTTCAATCGGCCGAGACCGACCCGCCGGGTCTTCGACGCCGTTGCCGAGAGGCGGCCGAAACGGCTCTTCCTCGTTGCGGATGGACCAAGACCCGATTGTCCGCAGGACGACACCGCCTGTGCCGAGGTGCGCAAGATACTGGCGGGCGTCACGTGGCCGTGCGAGGTCGCGACCAACTTCAGCGACCGCAACCTCGGTTGTGGGCGCCGAATGTCGAGCGGCATTACGTGGCTGTTTGAACACGTCGATGCGGCGATCCTGATCGAAGACGATTGTCTGCCAGCGCCGGCGTTCTTTGACTTCTGCAGCGCTATGTTGTTGCGCTTCGCCAACGACTCGCGGATCGGTATGGTTTCCGGCACCAACTACACATGGCGTCGTTTCCAGCCTTCCGCGAGCTACTATTTCAGCCGATACACTCATATCTGGGGCTGGGCAACCTGGCGCCGCAGCTGGGCCCAATACGATTTCGGCCTCCACTTGCTGCCCCTGGCTCGCGAGCACCGGCTGCTCGAGGAAGTTTTTGACGATACGGAGTTGGCGGATTTCTGGTATGGGATATTCGAGGCGGTCAGATCCGGCCGCATCGACACCTGGGACTATCAACTCGTCTACGCCAGCGTTATCAACTCTTGGCTGAATGTGATCCCAGCGGTCAATCTGGTCACCAACATCGGCATTGGTCCAGACGCGACGCATACGAAATCTCCCAACGGCTTCGACAATCAGATGCCGGGAGATTTGCGGTTTCCGTTGCGGCATCCCGATTTCGCGGTCCGCAGTCGAACGGCGGACGAGATCACCGAACGCGAGGCGTACGGGGTCACCCGGACAAGGGACAGATCCCCAGGGCTCCAGTCGGCAAGCCAGGCCCGGCCTACCGCCCGAGCATTCGCCCGGCGCGAATTCGGCCGTGCGATTTCGCGGATGCGGATGTTTGCGCTGTCCCGTAAGGGTGGCTGAGTTCGGCCATGGATTCCGACCAGTACTTTCTCTTGGCGGCATGATGAAGGCAGCGATTTCACGGTGGATGCGAGATCTGTCGATAGCCCGACACGTGGTGGCGCCGGGCAACGGTGGCGCCAGATCTACGCCGCAAGCTATTGAAACCTGGCACAGCCGCCGGCCCGTCTATACTGAGATGAAGGAGACTGCGCAAGGTCTCTGCTACGCGCCTGCTGCTGGAACGGCCAACTGGTATCCGCCGGCGATGATCGGCGCAGCTGCGCTGGGCAGGCAAATTCTGCGCCCTGAAACGGTGGCGGACGCAAGCTCCCTGCTGGCCTCGCTCACCCCAGATGACTATTCGGTATTTCTGCAGAATTTTTATGCCGAAGGGCTGCGGCGGTTTGAGAAGACTTGGGGATACGCTGACATCGTGACCGTGTTGCTGGTTCTCGCTCAACATGTAGGACCGCGCAATTATCTCGAAATCGGCGTGCGCCGGGGCCGTAGCGTCTGTGCCGTTGCCAGTCGAGCGCCGGCTTGCGATCTGGTGATGTTAGATATGTGGGTATCGGATTACGCCGGAATGGACAATCCGGGGCCCTCTCTCGTCGCAGCCGAACTCGATAGGATCGGACATATCGGCCGCCGGAATTTCGTCGATGGCAACTCCCACGAAACCCTGCCTGCCTATTTCGCAGCACATCCGGATGCTTGCTTCGATTTGATCGCTGTCGATGGGGATCATTCGCCGGACGGCGCTGCTCAGGACCTCGCGGACGTGCTGCCGAGACTGAGGCTGGGAGGCGCCGTCGTTTTTGATGATGTGTGCCACCCACTGCATCCGGAGCTGAGCCGAATATGGCACGGCATGGTAATCGAGGATCCGCGCTTCTCATGCTGGAGTTGCAATGACGTTGGATACGGAGTGGCCTTTGCGATCCGGCGCTGGTAGTACCGATTTTGGCGAAACGGTGTGGATCCTTGGCGCGAAAGGTTTTCTCGGACGACACGTCGCCCGACGTTTCAGTGCGGACGGCTACCGCGTCATCGGCATCGGCCGCGGTGGATGGGATCCCGGTCAACGTCGTCCGTGGGGGGTCGGGACATGGTCGGGCGACGGGATTGCGCCTGCGGGGCTCGACGCGCTACTCGATCAATTCGGCCGACCTCGTCTCGTCGTCCATGCGGCAGGCTCGGCATCGATTGGGCGTTCGCTCGATGATCCCTTCGCGGATTTCTTCGATACGGCAGCTTCAACCGCTCAAATTCTCGCTTTTCTTTGCCGGCACGCGCCGGACACGCCATTGGTCCTGTCATCGAGTGCCGCGGTGTACGGCGCTCACAGTCCGAGCCCGATCCCGGAGACGCATCCCCTCGTTCCGGTGTCGCCTTACGGCAGCCACAAGCGCTGCGCCGAAGAACTGTGTCTGCTCGCCGCGCGGCATTACGGCCTGCGTTGCGCAATGATCCGGTTTTTCTCGCTCTACGGTCCGCAGCTTCGCAAGCAGATCCTCTGGGATATCGGCCGAAAGGTGATCGACGATCCGCCCTTCATCCAACTGTTCGGATCGGGCGAGGAAACCCGCGATTTTATGTTTGTCGAGGATGCTGTCGAGCTGATTTCGGTCTGCGGTACAGCAGCTTCCCGCGAACCTCTCGTCGTCAACGGCGGAACTGGATCGGCAATCCGCATCCGCGACCTGGCGAGCGCGGCTGCTCGTGCGCTCGGGCGGCGAACGGAAGTGCGATTCTCGGGGGTCGTCCGAAAGGGCGATCCCGAGCATTATCGCGCCGATACTCGTCGAGCGGACGCCCTGGGGTTTCGCTGCCGCTGGTCTCTTGAACGAGGCCTCGCCGCTTGGGCCGATTGGTTTACTCGTGACGCCGCAGTTGTCTGTCGGTAAGCGGCAATCTTTACCCCGAAAGCCGTTGGTGATCGGCCTTGAGATGTTCTCGGCCAAGGAGTGGATCGGTGGAGCGATCTATCTCCGCAACCTCGTCTATACGCTGGCCGGACTGCCGCCGGCGGAACAGCCGCAATTACGACTGCTGTACGTCGATCTCGCCGAGCCCGATTTGGTCGACGATTTGCGGAAGTTCGCCTTCGTCGATCCCCACCTCGCCGATCGCCGTGTGAAGTCGAATTTCCGGCTCCCGCGCCGGGCCTGGGGCGCCGCCAAGCGCCGCGCCGGCTGGCTGTTCCCGGCGCCGCAGCCAGACGATCTGCAGGTCGTCTATCCGGGCTTTGGACCGGCCATCCCGGGCACGGTGCATATCCATTGGATTCCTGACTTTCAGCACCTGGTTCTTCCCGAATTCTTTTCGGCTGAGGAATGCAAGCGCCGCACTGCTGCCTTCACAGAGATTGCAGCGAAACGGACCATGCTGTTCTTGAGTAGCACGGCGGCACTTCACGATTTTCAGCGGTTTTTCCCGGATGCGCTGGTGGCGCCGCGAGTGTGGTCCTTTTGTTCGGTTTTTTCGGAACGCGAACGCGGCGGGCGTGATCCTATTACAACATATCAGTTGCCCGAGAAGTTCGCTTACGTCGCCAATCAATTCTGGCGCCACAAGGATCACACGACCCTGCTCGTAGCTCTCGCTCGACTGCGCCAGCGTGGGCTCGATATCTCGCTCGTTTGCACCGGACTTGAGCGCGACATTCGCGCTCCGGGTTATTTCGACGAGCTGATGTCGGTGGCAACCGAGCTTGGCGTACGTCACCAGGTACGCACCCTCGGGATGGTGTCGCGAGCCGACCAAATCGAAATTTTCCGCCACGCCGCCGTGGTCGTGCAACCCTCGCTGTTCGAGGGCTGGAGCACGGTGGTCGAGGATGCGAAGGCCTTGGCTGCGCCGATTCTGGTGTCCGATCTCCCGGTACACCGGGAGCAAACAGCGGGAATGCAACGCGCATGGACGTTCAAGCCCCGGGATCCGGATGCTCTCGCAAGCCGTCTCGCGGAAATATGGCCGGCGCTACCGAAGCGCCCTGACCCGGCTGAAGAGGCAGCAGTTGCGGTAGCGCACCAGAAACGAGTGGTCGAGACCGGGCGCTGCTTTACAGCGGCTGTTCGCGACGCGCTCGATCGCTTCGGCCCGTCGACCTCCATCAGCCCGATCGCGTCCTAGGCGCCGCGTGACAAGACCCCTAGTTTCGATCGTCACTCCTGTTCTCAATCGGGTCGATCAGATAGGCGCTGCTCTCGACAGCGTCTGTCGCGCAGGAGCTGTGCCGACCGAGCATCTCGTGGTCGATGGCGGCTCAACGGACGGCACTGTGTCGCTGGTACGCAGCAGACCCGGCATTCGCCTTATCGAGGCGCCGGGGACGGGAATCTACGACGCTCTGAACCTTGGTTTGCGCGCCGCATGCGGCGACATCATCTGCCAACTCAATAGTGACGATCTGCTTCCCGCAGGCGCCCTTGAGGCCGTCGCCGAAGCCGATGCCGGGGCTGGAAGAGAGGCCGACGCAGTCCGCGGCCATGCGCTCTTTTTCGCGGATGATGCCGCGCAGAATGCAAGTGCGGCGACCCTTACCGCCGAGTTTCCCGTGCCGCTTCGTCCGCGCGATATCGCACTCGGCCTCCCGGCGATAAATGCGCTGTTCGTGCGTCGGCGTCTTTACGACTGCGTCGGTTATTTTGATCCGCGGTTTCGGCTTGCCGCTGATCGCGAATGGCTGCTGCGGGCCTTTGCTGCCGGGATCCGAGTTCACCAGATCGGCGCCTGTGTATATTGCTTCCGCCTACATGCCGGCTCATTGACAATTGACCCCGGGCGGTCGGGATCGGTGGCTATCCGGCTCGAGCACCTCGAGATCTCTCGCCGCGTATTCGGCTCGCCCGACACGCCGGCCGAGCTGCGCAGGCTCTGTCGACGCTGGTATGCGAAAGAAGCAGCCCTGCTCCTTTACCTCGCCGCGGGGGGCCGATATGAGCCGGGCGTCAGCCGGGTGCTGCGGGACACGCTGGCAGTCTCGCCGCAGTGGCCAGTCGCGCTGCCCCGCGAGCTTCTGGCGTTCGCCGGTCGCCGACTGAGGCGTTGGTTGCGGCCATCTCCTTGGCGGCTGGAGGCAACCAGTCGGTGAGCCAACGGCCGATCCGTCGGGAGCCGACGGTTTCAGTTATCCTGCCAGTATTTAACGGCGAGGCGTCCATCGGCAGAGCGGTGCGAAGTGTCCTCGCGCAAACGATATCGGATCTAGAGCTAGTCGTGGTCGACGATGGATCAACGGATCGCACCAGCGAGGTGGTATCGGGGTATTCGGAACCGCGGCTCAAGCCCATAATACTGGAAAGGAATTCGGGGGCGGCAGCAGCGCGCAACGTCGGCGTCAGCCGAGCCCGCGGCGAATACATAGCTTTTCTCGACAGTGACGACGAGTGGCTGGCTGACAAGCTCGAACGACAACTCGAATTACTCGCAGCCTCGCCGGCAGCGATCGGAATCAGCACCACCGGCTTTCGCATCCATCGCGTCGCCACTAATCGTTTTCAGGACACCGTCCCCGACCCTGATGCCGATTGGTACCGGGAGCAGCTGACTATGTGCGCGCTGGGGCCGGGCTCAACTTTAATGGCGAAGCGCGACGTGTTTCTGCAAGTTGGAGGGTTCGACGTGGGGTTACGGCGGTTCGAGGATTGGGATTGGATGATACGCTGTCTTGCGGTTCGTGAAATCGTCATCTGCCCCAGCGTCCTCGCTATTCTGCACGTCGACCGGAGACCCTGTGTCAGGATTGTACAGCAATCTGCGGAGCACTTTCTCAAGAAGCATGCGCAGAGAGCCGAGACCACCTTTGGCAGGGGCGCCTCCAGAAGGCTCCGAGCCAGTGTGGAACTGGAGATCGCCCGGACGATGATCGCCAACGGGCGGTATCTTTCCGCCCTGCCATCCGCCGCACGGGCCGGGCTCTATTCACCGGCCCGTGTCAATCTTCTTCTCGGCGAGCTTCTGAAGCGCACTTGGTACGGCGATATTGCTTGGGCGCTGCCCGGCAAATTGCGCCGCACTCCCGTCGCGGATCAGGGAACCGCTGAGTCTCTTTGACCAGCCGAGGGACCGTCCCTATCATCGGTCAAAACACCTTAAGGGATCTACTCCTTTGACACATGAGAATGTGGCGATGGTCACCGGCGCCACCGGGCAAGACGGCGCCTATCTGGCTGAATTTTTGTTGAATAAGGGATACGTCGTCCACGGTGTGAAGCGTCGCTCGTCTTCCGTCAACACCGCCCGCGTCGACCACCTATATCACGATTTGCACGAGCAGGGGCTGCCGTTCACTTTGCATTATGGTGACCTAACCGATGCTACCAACCTGATCCGCCTAGTCCAGGAGACCCAGCCTACAGAGATTTATAATCTTGCCGCGCAGAGCCATGTAATGGTTAGCTTCGAAACACCGGAATATACCGCCAATGCCGACGCCCTCGGTACGCTTCGGCTGCTCGAGGCGATCCGAATTCTCAAGAGGGAGGAGCGGACGCGGTTCTATCAGGCCTCGACTTCCGAGCTCTACGGCAAGGCGAGGGAGACGCCTCAGCGGGAGACGACGCCGTTCTATCCGCGCAGCCCTTATGCGGTTGCCAAACTCTACGCCTATTGGATCACGGTCAACTATCGTGAGGCCTACGGCATGCACGCTTCCAACGGCATTCTGTTCAATCACGAGGGACCCACCCGCGGTGAGACTTTTGTCACGCGCAAGATCACTCGCGCCGTCGCGGCAATCGCCCTCGGGCGCCAGCGGACACTCTATCTCGGCAATCTCGATGCGAAGCGGGACTGGGGTCATGCGCGCGACTTCGTCGAGGGGATGTGGTTGATCCTGCAGCAGGATGAGCCCGATGATTATGTGCTGGCCACAGGCGAGACGCACTCGGTGCGCGAGTTCGTCGAGCTTGCCTTCGCCCAGATCGGCCGCCGGATCGAGTGGCGTGGCCGGGGTGTCGACGAAGAGGGCATCGACGCGCACGGCGGTGACGTGCTCGTCGCCGTCGATCCGCGGTATTTCCGGCCCACCGAGGTCGATCTGCTGCTCGGTGACCCGTCAAAGGCGCGGCAGCGTCTGGGTTGGCGTCACAAGATCGAATTCGCCGACCTGGTGCGCGAGATGGTCGAAAGCGATCTGGCGCTGCTAGAAACGGAAGTGCGACGGTACGATCCGAACGATTAAGGCGGCCGAAGGAATGAAGTTTGATTTGCACGGCAAACGTGTCTATGTCGCCGGTCATCGTGGTATGGTCGGTTCGGCGCTGGTGCGGCGACTCGCAAGTGAGGATTGTCAGA
>DATEQL010000528.1:0-6924 GCA_035272665.1 Allostellaceae bacterium | reverse complement strand
GGCCACCAATCGGGGCGCTCGATCTCTGTGACGCGGTCGCGGATGATCTTCGCCGGCGCCTGCACCTTGTAGAGGCGGCGCGCATTGCCGCCGAGAAACTTGGCCTGGTGTTCGACCGGCAGGCCATACTTCTGCATCGTCTCGATCGCCCGCCACGCGTCGTCGCCGTCGTGATGATAGACGTCGGACGACCACGCCAGGATGTCGCCATAGAACTCCGGCAGGCGCGCCGGCGGCGCCTCGTCGCCCTCGAAGCCGGTCATGCAATGCAATGCGAAGGTCTCGCTCGGCAGACGCTTCAACGGCGGCAATTGCCGCTCGTTCTTGTAGAGCCGGTAGGCCTTGTCGCATTCGTCGATCAGAAAGCTGAGCCAGGTCGAGGACGCCTCGAACACGGCCGCGTTGATCTTCGGGTGCCGATCGAAAAAGCCGGACATCAGCACCATCGTCACCCACAGTGCGGCCTCGGCCTGGAAATTCTGCACATTGGTCAGGAAGGTGTGCGGCAGGTCGGCGGTCGCCACGGTGCGCCGGATCAATTCGGCGCCGGAATATTGTTCGCTGTAGCCGCTCGGCTTCAGACTGCCGAAGGCCGGGAACGGGTGCATGCCATAGACCATGCCGGTCTCTTCGAGCGCGTCCCAGACCGGCTCGTATTTCGGCTGCAGCGGATAGTTGCCGAAGGCATCCATCGGGCGGACGAGTGCCACCCGGCAGCCCAGGGCGGCGACCCGGTGCACCTCCGCGACCGCGTAATCGGGATGCTGCATCGGGATCAGCGCGGCGAAAAACAGCCGCTCCGGATCGGCCAAGGTGTACTCGTAGGCCCACTCGTTGTAGGCGCGGCAGAAGGCCTTGGCGCCGAGCGCGTTTTCGAGCCACGGATAGATGTCGATCTCGGTCGGGATGATCATGACCTGATCGATGCCCTGGACATCCATGTCCTTGAGGCGCGGCTTCGGCTCATAGGAGCCGGCATGATCGAGATAGGCAACCTGCTCCTGGGTCAGCGCGGTTTTCGGGTCGAGGTTGCGCACGTTGAGGGCGCGCTGGATGTCGTGCTTGACCCCGGGGCCGGCATTGGTGATGACCCGCATCGTGCCGGGGATGCCGCCCTTGCGCGGCGAGCCGAGCCCGACCCCTGCGCGGCCGTTGACGATCAGCAGGCGGCTGTCGGCATCCCACCAGATTGTCGCCTTCAACGCGTCCAGTTCGTCGCGGGTCAGGAACTCGTGGGCGCGCTCCCAGATCAGCGGCGGCTCGGTGACGTGGGCGTCGCAATCGAAGGTCGCGAAATCCTTGGTCATCGGCGCAAAACGTTGCGTGGGCATGCTGTGCCTCCTCGTATGACAGCCGTGCGTCCGGCCGCGTCCTAGGCCGGGATGCGCACCGGCAGCGACCGGATGCCGTGGATGAAATTTGAATACACCCGGCGGGCCGGTCCCATGACCTCGATGACCGGGTAGCGCTTCAGGATCTCTTCCCAAAGGATGCGCAATTGCAGTTCGGCGAGCCGGTTGCCGACGCAGCGGTGAATGCCGAACCCGAACGACAAATGCTGGCGCGGCCGCGGCCGGTCGATGATGAACCTGTCCGGGTCCTCGATCGCCTGGGCATCGCGATTGCCCGAGACGTACCACATCACGACCTTGTCGCCTTTTTTGATGTGCTTGCCGCCGAGCTCGGCGTCCTCCAGCGCGGTGCGCCGCATATGGATGACCGGGGTCACATAGCGGATGATTTCCGGCACCATCCTCGGGATCAGCGCGGGATCGTCGCGCAGTTTCTGGTATTCGGCGGGATATTCGTTCAGCGCCATCAGGCCGCCGGTCATCGAGTTGCGCGTCGTATCGTTGCCGCCGACGATCAGCAATGTCAGGTTGCCCATGAACTCGCGGAACGGCATGTTGCGGGTCGCCGTGCTGTGCGCCAGCATCGACAGCAGGTCGAATTTGGGCGGCAATTTGGCCCGTTCGGCGAACAGTTTGCCGAGCGCCTCGGTCATCTTGGTCATCTCGGCGAATTTCTCTTCCTCCGAGTGGACCGGCGAATCGGGCGCATCGACATTGCAAATCGCGACATCGGACCAGTAGGTCAGCTGGCGCCGGTCTTCGAAGGGATAATCGAACAAGGTCGCCAGCATCATCGTCGTCAATTCGATCGATACCCGGTCGACCCAGTCGAAGGTTTCGTTGCGCGGTAGACCGTCGAGCACCCGCTCGGTCCGCTCGCGGATCAGTCCTTCCATGTTGGCGAGGTTGCTCGGTGCGACGGCCGGGCTGACCACGACGCGCTGCTCGTCGTGCTTCGGCGGATCCATCGCGATGAAGCTCTGCCGCTCCAAGCCTTTTGGCGGGTTGATGATCGCGATCGCAGCATCCGACGAATAGACCTGATGATTGATCTCGACCTGCATGATGTCCTTGTACTTGGTCACCGACCAATAGGGGCCGTAGCGGCTCTCGCGGCAGTAATGCACCGGGTCCTCGCGCCGCAGCCGCGCGAAATAGGGATACCAGACGTCGTCCTGGTAGAGCAGCGGATCGCTGACGTCGATGGCGTCGAGCGACTTGCCGACGGCGTCGTTGGCGAGGCGGTCGTCGAGGGGTGCGGTCATCGTGCGGCCTTCCGCTCCAGTGATTTCAGGGTTGCCGTTGGGGATTAATCCTCCAGCCAGCCCGGCGGCACGGTCACGCAGCCGTGCCGCGCCAGGATAGCATCGATCTCCGCCATATCGGCATCGGAGATCGCCCAATCGAGCGCGCCCAGGTTTTCCGTCACCTCGGATGGCTCGCGAAAGCCGACGAGTGCGGTGCCGACAACCGGGTTGCTCAGGGTCCAGCGCAGCGCGAATTGCGGCAGCGTCTTGTCGTATTTCGCCGCGAGGCGCTTGAGGTCCTCGACCGTCTTCAGGTTGCGCGGAAAATGCTCGGGACCAAACAGGCTGCGGAACAAATTGATATTGCCGAGCATGCCGCCGCGCGAGCGCCAGTCGCTCTCCTCGAACTGCATGCCGGCGTGAAAGGTGCCGCTCAGCATGCCGTAGGCGAGCGACCCGTAGGCCATGACCCCGATCCCTTGCGCCGCGCAATACGGGAAGATCTCGGCCTGCATGCGCCGGTCGAACATGTTCCAGCCATATTGAACGACATCAATGCGCCGCAGCCGCATGCAGGTCTCGATCTGCGCCAGGCGGAAGTTCGACACGCCGACATAGCGCGCCTTGCCCTGCCGCACGACGTCGTCGAGGGCGCGCACCGTCTCGTCGAGCGGGGTCGAGGGGTCCGGCCAGTGAACGAGATAAACCTCGACATGATCGGTCTCTAGCCTCTGCAGGCTTTTCTCGATCGACGCCATGACCCGCCCCCGGCTGCTGTCGCGCCGGCCCGGCATTTCGTCGTACCCCACCCCGAATTTGGTGACGATAGAGACCTCCCGGCGTCGGCTGCCGAGCGCCCGCGCTAAGGCCTGCTCGGAGACCCCCATGCCGTAGGCTTCGGCGGTGTCGAAGCAGGTGATGCCGCAGTCGATCGCCTGCTGCACGGCGCGTCGAAACTGCGTCTCGTCGATGCGGCCGTAAGTGCCGCCGATTTCCCAGCAGCCGAACCCGATCGCCGAGACCTTGAGGTCGGTCTTGCCGAACTGCTGATACTCCATGCGTTTTCCCACCCTTTCTATTGCGCGGCGATGGGGTCCGGGGTCGAGAGGGTGCAGCAGGGCACCCGCAACTCGCTTTCGCCCAAGTCGTCGCCGTTTACATTCTCGCGGCACCCGTCCTTGCTTGCCGCGAAGCCTTCTCGCTGAGGTCCGGCGCTCTAGAAAGCGCTGCTTCGGTCTCGGCAAATGAGGCGGCGCATAATCTCGCCTACCGACAGGATTTCATTGATCCCTCCGGCGGTTTGGCCCGCCCAGAGCACACACTCGTGGGGACGGCCCGCCTGGGTCGTCGAAATAATCTGACCCCGCAAGCGATCGCGATCGCGACGCGCCTCCTCGCGCTTGCTGCTCCACTCATCCAAAAAGGCTGTCGGAAGAGAGCGCCCGACCGTCTGGAAACCCTCTGTGCCGGGGAGCGGGCTGATATCGTTGAGAACATCAACCTTGATCGCGTCCTCGGATTTGGCTCCGGTTATCGCCCGCTTCCACTCCTCCGGGGCGGGAGCTTCCGTGGAGGCAATGAACCACGTGCCGAGATTGACCCCAACCATGCCGAGCATCAGTGCGGCCGCAATGCCGCGCCCGTCGAAGATGCCGCCGGCCGCGACGACCGGGATAGGCGACACCGCATCAACGATTTGCGGCACGAGTGTCATCGTACTGACCTCGCCGGCATAACCGCCCGCCTCGCCGCCCTGCGCGATGATCACGTCGACACCTCGCTCAGCTGCTTGTACGGCTTGCGCAACCGTCGTCACCTGCAACATCACGAGCGATCCGACATCGTGGGCCTGTCGCACCAGATCGCCCGGGTCGGCAAGCGCGAAGGAGATCACGGCCGGCCGGGCCTCCAACGTGTAGCGAAACGCCTCGGCGTCCAGTGTTTGCGGAATGTGGTTGATCGCAAACGGCCGGCTCGTCAGCCGCCGCACCACGTCGATGTCGCGCTTGACGGCAGCGGTGGTTCGGAAGAGCGATCCGATGCCCCCCAGCCCGCCTTCGTTGGACACGGCAGCCGCAAGCTCCGCCGACGTGCAAGTGCCCATCGGCGCCAGGATGATCGGCACGTCGATTCCGAAGCGGTCAGAAAGAGGTGTCTTCAGCATTGTCTCGTCTCCAGACAGGCGGCTCGAACGCGAATATCTGGGTGCGCACAAATGATCGGACGTATCGCCAGCCGACAGCGTATTTGCTGCCCGTTCCCTCAGCGATGATCTCGGCTCGTTTCGCTTCAGGGACAGCTACATCGGAATCTAGCTGATTTTTTCCGTTAGGGATAGTTCTCGCGCTCAGGCGAATGTCTCAAATGGGTGGATTGCGGGCCTTCGCGATCGGTGTGGCTGTCGCGGCGCCTGCGCCGATTCCGGTCGGTTCGCACTTAACGACACGGCCATAACGTGAGATTAATCCATCTCAATGTGACCGCTCGCGCGGCTCCTACATTGCTGGGGGTCGCGGAGCTTTAGGCGGGATAGCGACCATCCGGGAGCAAGGACGAAGATCGCGGCGAACGAGGGCGGAAGCGTGGACTTTGAGCAGGTCCTGAAAGAGGTCGTCTGGCGCCTCGTCACCGAGGGCCGCATCTCCTATCGCCGTATCAAGCTCAGCTTCGCTCTCGATGACGATGGTCTCGAAGAACTCCGTAGTGAGCTGATCGGCATCAAGCGAGTCGCGGCCGATGTCGACGGCGAGCGTCTCGTCTTGGCTTCCGAGGGACGCCTGGCCCGACCCGAGGGCACGGCGTTATCCCAACCACTGCCGGCCTTGCGGCTCGCCGAGAGGCCGCCTGCCCCCGCCATCGAGCGCGAATTGCCGGCCGCCGCACCTGTCGCGCCCGCTGCGGTCGCCGCGGCGCCGGAGGCCGAACGCCGGCAGCTGACCGTGATGTTTTGCGACCTGGTGGGGTCGACGGCGCTCTCCACCGGGATGGACCCCGAAGATCTGCGCGATGTCATCGCCTCGTATCAGAGCGGCTGCAGCGCGGCGATCCGGCGTTATGACGGCTTTGTCGCAAAGTTCATGGGCGACGGCATCCTCGTTTATTTCGGCTACCCGCGCGCCCATGAGGACGAGGCCGAGCGTTCGGTGCGGGCGGGTCTCGACATCGTCGATGCGATGGCGGAGCTGAATGCGGCGGTCCTGAGGCCGCCCGGGGTCGAGCTCGCGGTGCGGATCGGCATCGCCACCGGACCGGTGATCGTCGGCGATCAGATCGGCGAGGGAACGGCGTCGGAAACAGCGGTCGTCGGCGAGACGCCAAACCTGGCGGCGCGTCTACAGGCATTGGCGCAGCCGAACCAAATCGTTCTCAGCGCGGCGACACGCGCGATGCTCGGCGATCACTTCGACCTCGAGGATCTCGGGGCATCTGACCTCAAGGGGTTTGCCGAGCCGGTGCCGGCGTGGCGCGTCTTGTCGGCGCGGGATGCCGAGAGCCGGTTTGCCGCAACCCGGACCGGGAGCTCGGCACCCCTCGTCGGACGCCAGGAGGAGATGGGGCTGCTATTGCGGGCTTGGGAAAGCAGTTGCCAAGGCCGCGGCCAGGTCGTGCTGATCCAGGGGGAGGCCGGGGTCGGCAAGTCCCGTCTGGTGGAGGGCCTAAGAGAGGCGGCCGGCAAGGACCACATTTGGGTGGCGATCCGCTGCTCGCCGTTTCACACGGCGAGCGCCTTTCATTCGATCGTCGAACACCTGAAGCGCGTGTTCGGCTGGCAGCCGGAGGATACCGCGCCGCAGCACCTGGCGAAGCTCGAAGCCGGGCTCGCCGGCTTCAAGACCTTGCCGCTCTCTGAAAGCGTGCGGTTGTTCGCCGACCTGATGTCCGTGCCATTGCCCGAAGACCGCTATCCGCGTCTTTCCATGACGGCGCAGCAGCAGCGCGATGCGACCCTCGATGCGATCGTTGCCTGGCTGATCGAGACGGCCGAGCGCACCCCGGTGCTGATGGCCTGGGAGGACCTGCACTGGGCCGATCCGACGACATTGGAAACATTGGGCATGCTGATCGAGCAGACGCCGACGGCGGCATTGCTGGTCATCGCGACCTATCGGCCGGAGTTGACGCCGCCCTGGCCGCAACGCTCGCACATGATGCCGATCACATTGAACCGCCTGGAGCGGCCGGAGGTCGAGACGATGGTCGGCCATCTGGCCGGCGGCCGGTCGCTGCCCGGCGAGGTGGTCGATCATATCGTCGCCAAGGCCGACGGCGTGCCGCTCTACGTCGAGGAGCTGACCAAGGCGATCCTCGGCTCGGGGGTGCTCGAG
>DATEQL010000527.1:0-3409 GCA_035272665.1 Allostellaceae bacterium | reverse complement strand
CGAAAGCATCACGTTATCCGTCCGCCGCGGTGGGCTGGTGTCGGTCATTGGTCCAAACGGCGCCGGCAAGACCTCGCTGCTCAACATGATCAGCGGTTTTTATCGCCCGGACACCGGCGCCATCGTCTTCGAAGGCAGGGGCATCACCGGCGTCCGTCCGTCGCGGGTCGCCGCGATGGGTATCGCCCGCACGTTTCAGAATATCGCGCTGTTCAGCGGCATGACGGTGCTCGACAACATCATGCTGGGGCGCCACGTGCTGATGAAATCCGGGGTGTTGTCGTCCTTTGTCTATTGGGGCCTCGCGCAAAGGGAGGAGGTTGCGCACCGCGCCCGGGTCGAGGAGCTGATCGAGTTCCTCGAACTCGAAGATCTGCGCAAGCAACCGACGAGCGGGCTCGCCTACGGCCTCCGAAAGCGCGTCGAACTGGGGCGCGCGCTGGCCCTCGACCCCAAGGTTCTGCTGCTCGACGAGCCGATGGGCGGCATGAACCAGGAAGAGAAGGAGGACATGGCCCGCTACATCCTCGAGATCAACCAGCAATGGGGCACGACGGTCATCCTGATCGAGCACGACATGGCAGTGGTGATGGACATCTCCGAGCACGTCGCCGTGCTCGATCGCGGCCGCAAGATCGCCGAGGGCAGCCCGAGTGAAGTGCAGCGCAATCCCGAGGTGATCCACGCCTATCTCGGTGCCACCAGACAACGCAGGGAAGCCGCCGAATGACGACCCGCACAACGCTGCCGCGCTTGTTGATCCGCAATGCTGAGACGATGAGCGAACGGCCGGCGCTGCGCGAAAAGGACCGCGGCATTTGGCAGACCTATAGCTGGGCCCGGTATTGCCAGGAGGTGCGTGGCTTTGCTCTCGGCCTTGCTGCGCACGGCTTCCGCCGCGGTGACAAACTGGCGGTGATCGGCGACAACCGCCCGCGGCTTTATTGGGCGCAACTCGCGGCGCAATGCCTCGGCGGCGTGGCCGTGCCGGTCTATCAGGACTCGATCGCCGCCGAGCTCGTTCACGTGCTGAACCACGCCGAGACATCCGTAATCGTCGCCGAGGATCAGGAGCAGGTCGACAAGATACTGTCGCTGAAGGACAGGCTGCCCAGCCTCGATCTCGTCATCTATGACGATCCGCGCGGCATGCGGCACTATCAGAAGGCGTCGCTCAAATCGTTCGAAGAAGTGCAGGCTGCGGGCCGTGATTTCGGTTCCGCGCACCCCGAATATTTCGAGAGCGAGATCGACAAGGGTGCGCCCGACGATCTGGCGTTGCTCAACTACACCTCGGGCACCACGGGGAACCCCAAGGGCGTGATGCTGTCGCACGCCAATCTGTTGAGCGCTGCCGAGGCGTTCGCCGCAGCTGAGCACCTCGGAGCCGACGACGAGATCTTGTGCTACCTGCCCATGGCATGGATCGGCGATTCGTTGCTGTCGCTGGTGCTCGTCTTGTTGGTCGGGTTCACTGCCAACTGCCCGGAAAGCCCGGAAACCGTGCAGCGTGATTTGCGCGAGCTCGGACCGACCGTCGTCATCGCGCCGCCGCGCATCTGGGAGAACCTGCTGACCTCGCTGAGGCTCCGTGCGGCCGACGCGTCGCCGTTGAAGCGCCGGCTGTTCGCATATTTCCAGCGTCTGGCCGAGCGAGCCGAGCAACGCAGGTCGGAGAACAGCGAGCCGTCGCCGGCGATGCGGCTCGGCTTGGCGCTCGGGGAATTCCTGGTCTACGCGCCGGTCCGCGATCAGCTGGGCTTTCGCCGGTCCCGCTTAGTCTATACGGGCGGGGCGCCGCTGGGTCCCGACACCTTCCGCTTCTTCCGCTCGTTCGGCGTCAATCTCAAGCAGGTCTGGGGCTCGACCGAGCTTTCCGGTCTCGCCTCCCTGCAACCCGACGGCGAGGCGAGCCCCGACACGGTCGGCCCGGTTTTGGCGGGCACCGAGGTCAGGATCAGCGAGGAGGGTGAAGTGCTGATCCGATCAAACGGGGTATTCCAGGGGTATTACAAGCAGCCCGAGGCCACCGAGGAGACGCTGACGGCGGACGGCTGGTACCGCACCGGCGATTCCGGGCATGTCGATCAGCGCGGGCATCTTGTCATCATCGACCGCGCCAAGGATGTCGGCAAGCTCGGAGACGGCACCACCTTTGCCCCGCAATTCGTCGAGAACAAGCTGAAATTCAGCCCGTTTATAGGCGAAGCGATCGTCTTCGGACACCAGCGCCCATTCGTCGCGGCCATTGTCGCGATCGATCTCGGCACCGTCGGGAATTGGGCGGAACGGCGCAATCTTGCCTACACCTCGTTCCAGGATCTGAGCACCAAGCCCGAGGTGCGGGAGCTGATCCGCGACGAGATCAGGAAATGCAATGCCTCGTTGCCCGCCTCGCGCATCGGCCGTTTTGTGTTGCTGAACAAGGAGTTCGACGCCGACGACAACGAAATCACGCGCACGCGCAAGATCCGCCGCCGCTTTGTCGCCGAAAAATACGCCGCTGTGGTCGAGGCCTTGTACGGCGGCAAAGACCAAATCGAGCTCTCGACCGAGATCACCTACGAGGACGGACGTAAGGCAATCCTCAATTCCACGATTGCAATTGATAATGTGGCGGAAGCCCTGCAGCCGGCGCGCGAGCCGGCCTATGCCTAAGACGCCGGGCTCGAAAGGGGGGACGGTTCCGAGTCCCCCCGTGCCCGAGCGTATCGATGCCTGAGTTCGAGTGGCAGTTCACGCTGGTCCTGCTGACCAACGGCGTGATGATCGGGCTGATGTACGCGCTGATCGCGCTCGGGTTCGTGCTGATCTACAAAGCGACGGACGCGATCAATTTCGCGCAAGGCGAATTCGTCATGTTCGCCGGCTTCATCGCCGCGGGCGCTGCCGATCTCGCGGGTGCCCCGTTCTGGATCTCGGCACTGCTCTCCGTTGCTGGCATGGTGGCGCTCGGTTTCGGGCTCGAGCGGATCGTGTTGCGGCCACTGATCGGCCGGCCGGTCATCGCCGTCGTCATGGCGACGATCGGGCTCGCCGCTGTGCTGAGAGGAACGGCCACGCTGGCGTTTGGCGCCGGGACGCGGGCTATCGTCATGCCGGTCAGCGACGAGCCTATCTTCCTCGGCCCGGTCATGCTCCCGCCGGTCCAGCTCGTCGGAGCGGGAGTGAGCCTTGTGTTCCTCGCCGCCTTCACCTGGTTTTTTCTGAAGAGCCGGACTGGCATCGCGATGCGGGCGGTCGCCGACAGCCAACAAGTCGCGATGGCGATGGGGATCGACGTGCGGCGCTATTTTGCGCTCGCTTGGGCTATGGCCGGCATCGTCTCGGCGCTCGGCGGCGTGGTCTGGGGGGCCATGCTCGGCATCGACAACCAGCTTGCCTTGGTCGGGTTCAAGGTGTTTCCGGT
>DATEQL010000526.1:0-6545 GCA_035272665.1 Allostellaceae bacterium | reverse complement strand
GTCTATCTGAGCTTTGGCAATGACCTCGCGGTACGCAACGGCGAGGACAGTTGGACCTTGCCGATGCCGGGACGGTTCGTGATCGACTCCGGCGGCATCGTTCGCGCCGCGGATGTCGATCCCAACTACGAGCACCGCCCTGAACCGCAGAAGACCGTCGACGACATCAAGGCTCTTTCATGAGGCGATGCGTGATTCGCGATTGAGAGGCGGCGATGCGGGGAGCCTCTGCGCTTCCCCCGGTAGCGGTTGAGGAGGGCCAATGCGTTCGATCATTTGGGCAAACCCGCTTGCTCGCGCAGCCACAGCATTTGTGGTCGGCGGTCTCGCCGTTCTCGTCGTTCACCAGCCCATTATCGGTCTGCTGCATGCGCTCGGTTCTACGCCAATTACGCCCTACAGCCTTCGAGCAACACAGCCTTGGGGTATTCCGGTGTTCCTGTCGTTGAGCTTTTGGGGTGGCATCTGGACGATCCCGATCGCTTGGGTATTGGATCGTTTGCCGCGCGGATGGGTCTATTGGGTCGGGGCACTAGGTCTTGGCGCACTGCCGCCGACATTGACGACGTGGTTCGTCATCTTTCCGCTGAAGGGGCTCTCGCCGAGCAACGCTACCGCATCGGTCGGCGCCGTCAATGCGCTGATCGTCAACGGCATCTGGGGTCTTGCGATTGCGTTCGCATGGTCTCGGATTTTTGCCGTTTCGCCCAAAACTCCCGCGCCGGTCCCATACACCCCCGCGAGTAGCGGTAGAGGGTGAGCCCCAAAATGAAAATACCGCTCGCAGGAATCGAGCAGAAGAGATTGCGAAGGAAATGCGGAGCCCTCTGCCGTCCTCGGGCCATTTCTTGATCTCGAGGTCCGGCCGGGCAATGACGATCGCATGGTAGACCAGCTTGCCATCGTATTTTGCCATGGCGATCGCGTCCCTGGCGGCTTGGTTGTGCGCCGCTTGCACCGTGTCCCCGAGTCCCGATGCAAACGCGAGGATCAGGATCCTTCGGACGCGACGGTAGCCTCGGCTATAGATCGAGTTTTTGCTGCGGCATGAAGATCAGCGCTGACCCAGATAAATCATCGTGGGGAAATATTTTTCGGCCCAATGCGCCGAAATGGCCCGTACATAGAGAGTGTCTCGCTGGCCTTCTTGGCTAAAATCCGCCCAGCTGCGCAGCGACTGGACCTCGAGATAGGTCTGCGTCCCCGGAACGAGCTGAACGGTTGCCGCCTGGCCGCTATCGACCCCATAGCTCGGCACCGTGAAGGTGTAGGTTCCCGGTCGAAAATCGCGGATGAAGGTAGTGCCCGGCTCGCTCAGACCCACGGGCGCACCATTCGCGGAGATCATTGGCGAGGCGAGAGATTCGGTCGGCTCGAATTGGCGCAGAAACCACACCCGCGCCATCCCGGCTGGGATCGGCGGCACCTGCGATATTGCTTCGGCCACGGTCGGGCCGGGCCTGCAGCACAGAAACGGGTTGAAAGCGATGCTCGTGCCGCCCGTCACCGCCAGGAGGCCAATACCCACCAGCATCGGCATCACCAGTCGAATTCTCGGTGTCATTTCTCTTACCTCGCGTATTGCTCTTGACCTTCGAGATCGGTGTCTCGTAGCGTCTCTTCGTCGGCCGGCTCGCCACGCTGCCGTCCATCATCTCTGCTCGTTGTCGAGGCGCCGGCCCACTCGAAAAGCCACGCCTGTGGTTCACGGAGAGATGTGTGAAGCGGGATTGGCAGGCAGAAATGCCGACTAGGTATTATGCGGATGTGCGCCGGTTATCGGCTCTCCGCTAACCATGGGCCAACAATGGACATGACCTCACTAGTTCGCGGTCGGCGCACCCTACCCACCGTCACCGCATCCCGGTTGGAAACCGGTTCGGCTGGTGTCCGCTACCCATCACGAATCTGAGCAGATCTGCCGAATGCTGTTGGTCTGATACTCGGTCGCTGGAGTTGGTCAGCGGCACCGCATAACATGGATGGCCACCAGAAGCCCGATCGTTACGAGAGGCAGCCCGGCCAACTGGACTGTGTCAGGTACCTCCCGATGAGCGGCACTCCAATGAGGATCGCGATCGTCGGTACGAGCGAGGGAAAGAGCGCGGCGGGCGTTGCAGCCGCACGAACCATCGCTAAATTCGAGAGCGCGTGCAGCCGCGCCGGAACATTGAGCACGGCTCGCAGGAATCGAGCAGAAGAGATTGCGAAGGAAATGCGGAGCCCTCTGCCGTTCTCGGGCCATTTCTTGATCTCGAGGTCCGGCCGAGCAATGACGATCGCACGGTAGGCCCGCTTGCCATCGTATTTGGCGTGGCGATCGCGTCTCCGGCGGCCTGGTTGTGCGCGATGACGTGACCCGAGGTCCCATCCAGGCGACTGGTCAATGCCACGGCGATGCTTGCTCAGTCGGTCGTTGCCTCCAAGGTATAGGCGGCGCCGCCAAGCTGCTCCGCGCGGCATTTGAAAAAGGGGTCGAAGGCCTTCTTGGTCTCTCCCGGCGCCCCGACACGAGCCCGTCCGGGAGCCCCAGGATCACCACCCCGGTCCCAGCCAACTAAGCCGCGTCAATACGCTCGGCTAATGTCACAAATCCCAGTCGTAACGGCGGTTGGACCCGGACCCCGGCTTCCAAAGCGCCTATTACGGACGAGCGAGGTAGCGATTTCTGTTTTCCTATTCGGCGGCTTGCTGAGCAAAAACAGCCAGTACACCGCCAATTGCTTTGGCAGCATCCAGATTCGATGGCAGTCCGTGCCGTGGGTACACGTAGTTTTGAAGGTACTCTGCTGAATTATACGTTAGCCAAACCTTTCCCTGATCGTCTTCCCAGACGAGTGCCTTTAACGGAACGTCTATCGCTACAGTCGGTGCCTTCTGCATACCTGGCGTGCCGAGCTTTGGATTACCAAATACAACCACAGTGCGAGGTAGGAGCTTTAATCCGTATTTTTCTGCTGCCGCTGCGTGATAAATTTCTGTAAATACCATCCAGCCATTCGCCGATTTTGCATTCACCGCTGACTCGAATCTCTGGACCGTTTCGCTGACCGAGTGTTTGCTCTCCTTAGTGATTAACCCGGAGTCAGCTGAAAAGCCCAGCTGAGGCACCAAGCACAGGAAAGCGGTTGCTGCAAGACGATATGCCCAACGCATCGCTGCGCCCCGCGATCTCCAGCGGAACAATCCACGGGCTACTTTATGCAACAGCGGCAGGTATGTTGAGCGCGCCCGGCGCAAAGACAAAACCGCCGGTCTGCAGTAGGGCGAATGGCGGATCGGCGAGGGCCGTGAGCACGAGACCGCGTCGCCATCCGATGCCGGCAAGGTCACGAACTGCGTAGCGAGCACCGTAAGCAGAAGGATTCCGGCGACCCGGAAGCGCAGCAACGTGCGATCCGCGGGTCCGATCCCGCCGATCCCGCCGCCGCGAGCGAGCGCGAGGTATCCGCCGCCCGCGAGCGCGACTATAAGCCCGAAGAAGACCCCACGAGATTCTGTTAAGCCGGCGAACGTCCGAATCGGTGTAGCGGGATTGGGCAAGCTGGCAGTATCGATGTCATAGCGAGCCTGCATCACGCTTGTGTTCACTCCGCCGCACGAACCATCGCTAAATTCGAGAGCGCGTGCAGCCGTGCCGGCACATTGAGCACGGCCGCCAGGGGGCACAGTCGGCCGTGAAAACGGTTGCACGCGCTCGAATGAGGTGGGGATCCTGCTCGCGCGATTGATGGCCCGGCCGTAATATCACTCATGCCCATTCCGAATGGGTCGCCCCCACACATTATGGTAACGGAAGGGGCCCGGCATTTTTCCGCAATACGCCCCGTTACAGGTCACCGGGTTTCGATTAGAACCAACCCCATGATGTGCTCGGATCGCGGCGTTAATGGAGGGGACCCAATGCTCAAGCTCTACCATAGCATCAATTCCGTATGCGCCCAGAAGGTGCGGATTGCTCTCGCCGAGAAAGAGCTCCCATACAAGGAGCATCTGATGAAGCTCGGCGGCGATCAGTTCGACCCGGCCTACGTGAAACTCAATCCCAACGCAGTGGTGCCGACGCTAATCCATGACGGGCATCCGATAATCGAATCCTCGGTAATCCTCCACTAACTTGACGAAGCATTCCCGGAGAAGCCGCTGATGCCGGCCTCACCGCTCCCCCGCGCCAGGGTGCGTCTCTTCAACAAACTGGTCGACGAATACGTGCATAATTCCTGCACGATCCTGACCTTTGCCACCGCGTTCCGTCCAGGTCTGCTGCGGCTGAGCCCCGAAGAGCGGGAAGCCGGTTTCGCCAAGTCGCCCAGCAAGAAGCGCTCCGAATACAAACGCGACGTGGTGGCGCACGGTCTCGATTCCGGGTTCGTCAAGGAGGCGGTCGAGCACCACGAAAAGCTGCTGATGTCGATCGAGGATGCAGTTCATACCGCGCCGTACCTCGCGGGTGACGCCTACTCGCTCGCAGACATCGCGGTCATACCTTACATCCTACGCCTTGAGCTGCTTGGGCTTTCCCGAATGTGGGACGGGCATCGGGGCGTCGCCGCCTGGTGGGAGCGTGTCCGTCGGCGGCCATCGACGGAAGAGGCGATCTTCAATCGCATGACCGAGGCGGACGCGGCGCCATTCAAGAATCTTCAGCCCGATCCGTGGGCCAAGGTGCGGGAGTTGCTCGAGGCGGCGTGAGCGAAGCCCCGGTCGGACAACAGCGCGTCGCGCCCGAACTCTGACGCGAGAAATTCGATCATGGCGCGGACCTTTGTCGCCACCAGCCGCCGCGACGGATAGACGGCGTGGATCGGTAGGCTTATCGGCTCGAAATCCTTGAGGATGATTCTGACCTCGCCGCGGGTGATTTCGTCGTCCTTGAACAGCCAAATCGGGATGACCCCGACGCCGAGGCCGCCCAGCACCCCCTCGCGCACCGCCTCGGAATTATCGGCATGATAGCGGCCTTGCACCGGGATCACGATCTCGCCATCGGGACCGGCGAAATGCCATGCGTTGCCGGTGGCAAGCCGGGTGTAGATAATGCAATCATGCGTCGCGAGATCGGCGGGATGGATGGGCTCTCCGCGCCGCTCTAGATAGGGCCCAGAGGCGACGGTGACCCGGCGAGTGTTGCCGATGCGGCGGGCGATCAAGGTAGGATCGGCGATTTCGCCGATGCGGATCGCCAGATCGATGCCCTCCCCGACGAGATCGACAAAACTGTCGCTCATCACCAGCTCGATCTGAACCTCGGGGTTCAGTTCGAGGAAACTCGGCATGCGCGGCACGACGTGAAGCCGACCAAAGGCGACGGGGAGGCTGAGCCGAAGGCGCCCGAAGGCTCGTGTCCGCCGCTTCCCGACAGCGTTCTCGGCTTCGGCGATGGCTTCGAGCGCGCGCCGCGCCAATTCGTAGAATTGCTTGCCGTCATCGGTCAAGCTCACTGCGCGCGTCGAGCGGTGAAGCAACCGTGCCCCGAGATGGTCCTCGAGCGCAGCGACGAGGCGGCTCACCGTCGGTTGCGTGGTGTGGGTCTCACGCGCGACAGGCGTGAAGCCTCCCGCTTCGGCGACCCGAACGAACACCTGCATGGCAGCAACGATGTCCATGGATTGATACGATAATTGTATCGGTCAAATTTGCAACGTGCCGGGTCCATCGCGTGATCGCATAACCTAGTTTGTCGGCAAGGCCTCGACCGTAGGCCCTCGGCGGCTGAGGATTAGGACGGTTCAAAGTTCATGCGCGACCCCCTTCCGGCGATTACGGAGAGTGAGGCGACAGGGGTAACTACGGAGATCTTCGCCGATATCCGTCGCGTGTATAAGGTCGGCGTCGTCAACCTGATCTGGCGCCACCTTGCGACGATCCCCGGTGGGTTGCCTTGGGTCTGGTCGACGATCCGGCCGCTCTATGCGGATGGGACCGTGGGCCGGGAAGCCGCGGCGTTGCGCGCGGGTTTGTCTCTTCCGAAATTGCCCGCATGGCCAACGGCGGTTTTTAGGTCGGCCGGTCTCGAAGACGGGGATATTGCCGGGATTCGAACGGTACTCGCTGCCTATGATCGAACCAATGCAATGGCCTTGATCGCTTTTTTGGCAGTACAGCTCCGCCTAGAAGGGGTACCATGTTCGGTGGAGGTCGTCGCCCGCCGCCCTGCCTCAGCTCCAGCGAAATCAGAACCGGATTTGCCTCTGCCGCCATTGCTTGCTCTGGCGGACATGCCGCCGACGACCGCTGAACTGGTGCTCGCCATAAACGGGTTGGGAGCAATACATCGCGAGCCTCTCCTCGCCAGCATGTACCGTCATCTGGCGCACTGGCCAGCTTATCTCGCCCTAGCGTGGACTATGCTGGCGCCGCTCGAGATCGATCAGCGACTGGACCGCGCGATCGAAGCCGCCATTGCCAAGGCGCGTGCCCGGGCCCGGTGCCTTGCTGGACAATTGTCAACACCGCTGCCGGCGATCCGGCTTGTGACGGCGCGTCGCGTTACGCGAGCAATCGACAGGTTTACCGGCGACGTGATCGCGAGAATGGTCGTGATC
>DATEQL010000525.1:0-2642 GCA_035272665.1 Allostellaceae bacterium | reverse complement strand
GATTACGAGCGCGTCTTCACGCTTTCCGAAAACATCGACCGCGACCGGATCGAGGCGACGCTGAAGGACGGCGTGTTGCATCTCGTCCTGCCCAAGGCGGAAACCGCAAAGGCTAGAAAAATCGAGCTTAAAGCGTCGTGAGCGTCGGACACGGCTAATCTAGCCCAAACACAAGCGGAGGCGGGAGCCTCAGAGACATCCAGCAATAGCGGGCCATGCCAGTCTGGGAACGACGGCTCGCTACACCGAGGGCGATCGCGACGCGCAGCGGAAAGTCGTTGCCCTAATCTGATCTTCTCAGGTCGGCGTCGCCGCCGATCGGGGCTCCCCCGCCGCCGAGATCGCGGTTGTGGTGCTGCCGGGGTTTCGGGTGCGAAGCTTGCAGACCCGAACGGTACCGAAGGCAGCCTTGTACCAGCAATCCGCGGCGTCGCCCTCGGCGTAGATCTTGTCGTTCCTAAAATAGCTGCGACGTGTACCGATGCGCTCCAGCGCAATCAGGGCATCGAGCTGGCTCGACCCCGCGGTCGTTGCACTGTCGCGCTCCAGCGCTGCTAATAGCCGGCAATGCCAATCTGCCCGTACATGATCACCCTCCATCGCTTTCGAACGTGTGGAGAGCATCACGGGTATGTTGGCTTGCCGAAATCATTGAGACCACGGTCGCATCCCGGCCGCCAACGCGAGGCGAATGAGTTCGGAAAGGCTGCGCGCCCCCATCTTGTCCATCACACGCGCGCGGTGGATCTCAACCGTGCGCGGGCTGATTGCCAGATCGTAGGCGATCGATTTGTTGGGTAGGCCGGCGAGCAAACCCTCCAGCACCTCCCGCTCGCGCGACGAGAGCAGCGCCAACTTCGCTACTGCTGTGTCTGTTGCCGGGTCTCGTTCGCTCGGCGAAGCCAGTCGCGAGAGCGCCCCGTCGAGGCTGTCGAGAAGCGTCTCCGAGGCGAACGGCTTCTCGATGAAATCGACGGCACCCGCCTTCATCGCCCGCACCGCCAACGGGACATCGGCGTGACCGGTAATGACGATCAGCGGAAAATCGAGTGCACGCGCACTCAATCGCTCTTGCAGCTCCAGGCCGTCCATTTCGGGCATGCGAATGTCGACGATCAAACAACCGATCGGCAGCGATGGGGCAGCCGCCAGGAACTCCGGTGCCGATCCGAAACTTCTCACCCTATAGCCTTTCGACTCGAGCAGAATCGAAAGGGAGTCGCGCACCGCCTCGTCGTCATCGACGATGTAGACGCACGGGTCAGCCGGCACCGGCCGCTTCCTCACGGCTTGCTATCGGCAGCGTCAAGCGAAACACGGTACCGCCGGAGGATCCCGGCGCCACCGTCAACCGCCCCTGATGCGCCTCGACGATTTCCCGGCAAATCGACAATCCGAGACCCATTCCGGTCCTCTTCGTCGTAACGAACGGCTGGAACAGGCGGTCGGCCAGCCCCGGGGCGATGCCGGGGCCGCTGTCGGCCACATAGACCTCGGCCATCTCCTGATCCGTGATCGCTCGCGTGCCGATGACGAGTTCACGCCGCTCTACCTCCTCCATCGCCTCGACGGCGTTGCGCACCAGGTTGAGCACGACCTGCTGAATCTGCACCGGGTCGACGAGGACCAGGGGTAAGCTTTGCTCCAGCTCGAGCGATACGCGCACGCCGCGTTGTTTCGCCCCGACGAGAGCGAGTGCCAGGGCTTCTTCGACCAGTTGGTTGAGGCTCTGGACGCGGCGTTCGGTCTCGCCCTTGCTGACGAACCCTCGCAATCGACGGATGACCTCGCCGGCGCGCTGCGCCTGAGCGATCGCCTTCTCCATCATCTCGCCGACGCGGTGCGGGCCCCCAGGACCGGTGGCCAGCAGTTGCCGACCGGCTTCCAGATAATTCGTCACCGCAGTCAGTGGCTGGTTGAGCTCGTGTGCCATCGTCGAGGCCATCTGCCCCATGACGCTGAGCCGTGAGGCGTGCAGCAGCTCGGCCTGAAGATCCTGAATGCGGCGCTCCGCCTCCTGGCGCTCGGTCAGATCGCGGACGAAGCCGGTAAAATAGCGGCTGCCCGCGAAGGCGAACTCGCCAACCTGCAGCTCCATCGGGAAGGTCTCTCCGTTCTTGCGCAGACCGACGACCACACGCCCGATGCCGATGATGCGACGCTCGCCGGTACGAAGATAGCGATCGAGGTACTCATCATGCGCTTCGCGGTAAGGTGTCGGCATCAAGATTTTGACATTGCGGCCGACCACCTCGGCGCTCTGAAAGCCGAACAGCCGCTCCGCCGCCGGGCTGAAGGATTGGATAATCCCTTGCGCATCGATGACGACAATCGCATCGGGGACCGTGTCGAGGATCGAGCGCAGCCGCAGCTCGCTTTCGCGCCGCGCGAGCTCGGTTGCCTTGCGGTCGGTGATATCACGGATGATGCCGACAAAAATCGGCGCGCTTCCGTCGTGCGCCTCGCCGACGGAGAGATCCATCGGAAACACCGACCCATCCTTGCGCCGCCCGACGACCTCGCGGCCGATCCCTATGATCTTCTTGCGGCCGGTGCGCAGATAATTCGCGAGATACGTGTCATGCTCGCGCGCGTAGGGCTCCGGCATCAGGATCTTGACGTTGCGTCCGATCAGTTCGCCG
>DATEQL010000524.1:0-2789 GCA_035272665.1 Allostellaceae bacterium | reverse complement strand
ACGCCAACGTCATCTACGTTCTCGCATCAATAGTGCCGGGGCTCCGCCCATGGTGGTGGCGACGAGTTCGCGGCCGATGATCGGCTTGATGAGCACGGGGCTGTGCCCAGCTTAGGCAGTCGACACCGGATTTTGACCGGTCATCGCGTGGAGCAGGACGGGGGCGTATTCCGACGCAGATTGCTGATTCTGACCAGTCACGAGTTTGCCGTCCCTGACGCGCTCACCTGGATCTTGAGATTGGCCTCCTCAACGAAGAGGTTCGGCCAGACCCGGGCGATCAACTCTTCCTTGCCGATCAACTCGCCGGCGCGCTCGACGAGCGTGGCCAGGAGGTCGAAAGCACGGCTGCCGAGCCGCACTGGCCTCTCGTCTTCAAACAGCAGGCGCCGTGCCGGAACCAGGCGGAACGGACCAAACGAGATCGCGCTTTCATTCATAGGGTGGCCCGATCAGCGATTTGCCTCATTTTACCGAATTTTACTTGACGGATCGTAGGCTCGGCTGACGGCGCCTGTCTACCGAGCGCTGCGCTGTGCCGACCTCAAATGGCGGGGTCTCTTTCTGCAGCGCTGCTGTCGCTGCGGGACCCGAACCGAGGGTGCGTGCTCGCCTGGCAGCGCAGCTTTTCGCGCGGCGACCAGCTGCAAAGGGCTGGCGTGCGGATTGCGCGATTGCCTGCTACGCACGAGCAAGATCGTTTTCCGTTCCTCAAACCGGCGCAGCGAAGACTGTGACACTCCCGGCCATCATGCGGTGGGGCGAGAGACTGTATCCGTCGCAGGTTCGGCATGTGTCGGAGCTAATAAGTCGGCGAGGTTGTTTACGACGTTTTACCGCGCTTTACCGAAATCAACCGGACCGCGGCGGTGCTTTTCCTTAAGTAAATGCGAGCGAGGCAGCCTTCAGCGCCCGCGTCACCCAGTGCATTGAGCGCTGTCACTGGAGGTGATCATGAACATGGTGTCCCATACCCACAGCCCAGCAAGCACGGGCGCGCCGTATCTCGCGGGAAACTTCGCGCCCTTGAAGGCTGAGGTCACCGCCTTCGGCCTGGACGTGATCGGCCGCATTCCACCGGAACTGAACGGCCGGTTCCTGAAGATGGGGCTCAATCCGGTCGCCGATCCGGACCCAGTCAGCCATCACTGGTTCAAGGGAAACGGCATGGCGCACGGGCTGCGGCTTCTCGAGGGCAAGGTGGAATGGTCCCGCAGCCGGTTCGTCGTCGACCGGGACGTGGCCGTGGCGCGCGAACGCGAACCGATCGGTGGACCAGGCCAAGGAACGCGAGACGGCAACGTGAACACCAGCTTCATGAACGCCGGCGGGAAGCTCTGCGCCATCGTGGAAGCGGTGAGTCTTCCGGTCGAGCTGAACTACGAGCTGGAAAGCGTCCGCCGGACGGATTTCGACGGCACCTTGGAGGCGGGGTTCAGCGGACATGCGAGGTTCGATCCGATCACGGGTGAGCACCACGCGGTGGCGTACGAGGTGGGCCAGCCCGTCCGCTACATCTCAGTCGGCCGCGACGGCCGCGCGACCACCAAGGCGCGTATCGACCTGCCGCACATTCCGATGATCCACGACATGGCCTTCACGCAGTCCTTCATCATCGTTCCGGACCTTCCCGTGACGTTCCAGCCGGAGCATTCGCACACAACCTTCCCGTGGCTTTGGGACGAGCGCCGCGAGGCTCGCATCGGTCTGTTGCCGCGGAACGGCGACGTGTCGCGCATCCAGTGGTTCGCGCCGCCGCGGTGCTACGCCTATCACTTCGCCAACGCCTACGACGATGGCGACCTGACGATCATCGATCTGCCGCGCCATCCCAAGATGTTCGCGACCTACCAGAATGGACCCAACGAAGGCAGGCCGATCCTGGTTCGGTGGACGCTCCATCGGCCGTCCGGCCGGCTCACCGAGACGGTGCTGGACGACCGCGGCAACGAGTTCCCGCGGGTCAATGAGGGTTTCCGAGGGCAAGCCTACCGCTACGCTTATACGGCTCATCACGACCGAGGATTTCTCCTTGGCGGCCCGGCGATGAAGCACGACCTCGAGCGCGGGACAACCGAGGTCCATGACTTCGGTCCCGGTCAAGTGACCTTGGAGCCGGTCTTCGTCAAAAAGGCGGGCGGGGTCGCCGAGGACGAGGGCTGGATCATGTCATACGTCTACGATCCGGAGCGCAACCTAAGCGACGTCGTGATCCTGGACGCTCAGGATTTCGACGGTGAGCCGGTGGCGCGGATCCGCCTTCCGGTTCGCGTGCCCTTCGGGTTCCATGCCGCCTGGACCCCGGATGTGGATACCGCATCGGTAGCCTGAACGAAGACGTGCCGTATCGGACTCGGTCCGCGCGGCGTTCAGATCGCTGCGCGGAGCGTACAACCTCACCTGAAAAGGAGCGCGCACAATGGCACCGCTCGAAAAGGTTCTGTACACGGCCAAGACCCACACCACAGGTGGTCGGGACGGTGGCATCTCCCGCAGCATCGATGGACGCCTGGAGGTCAGGCTTTCGTCTCCCGGTACCTCGGGCACCGGTACTAACCCCGAGCAACTGTTCGCGGCGGGTTGGTCGGCCTGTTTCATCAGTGCGACGAAGCTTGTGGCCGGCAAATTGAAGGTAGCCGTCCCTGTCGACGTGGCCGTTGACGCCGAAGTCGACCTCGGACCAACCGGCGACGCTTACGGACTTGCCGCGCGTCTCAACGTCAGCCTGCCAGGTATTGAACGCGAAGTCGCTCAGCGCCTGGTGGACGCCGCGCACGAGGTGTGTCCGT
>DATEQL010000523.1:0-5926 GCA_035272665.1 Allostellaceae bacterium | reverse complement strand
GATCCGGGCCCGCGCCAGTGCCGTCAGCAGGGGCACCGAGACCCTCGTCTTTCGCGGTGAGGTGCCGCAGAGCGAATGGCAGCGGATGCGCTGCCCGTTCCAGGAGGGCCACTTCCCCGGGCCCGTCAAATACGGCTACGCGGTGGCCGGGACTGTCGAGGATGGCCCCGCCGAATGGCGCGGCCGCCGGGTGTTCTGCCTTCATCCGCATCAGGACCGGTTCATCGTCCCGGAGGAGGCTGCCGTCGTCATTCCCGACGATGTCCCGGACCGGCGCGCCGCCCTCGCCGCCAACATGGAAACGGCGGTCAACGGGCTGTGGGACGGCAAGGCGGGTCCCGGGGACCGGATTGCGGTGATCGGCGCCGGCGTCGTCGGCGCCCTGGTGGCCGCGCTCGCGGCACGATTGCCGGGCGCCGAAATCGAGCTGATCGACATCGATCCCGGCCGTGCGGCGCTGGCAACGGCGCTCGGCTGCCGCTTCGCCGCGCCGCTGCAGGCATCCGGCGAAGCTGACCTGGTGATCCACGCGAGCGGGAGCCCCGATGGGCTTGCAACCGCCCTCGCTATCGCCGGTTTCGAGGCGACGGTGGTCGAGATGAGCTGGTACGGGACGCGAAGCGTGCCGCTCCCGCTCGGCGGCGCTTTCCATTCGCGCCGGCTGACCCTGCGGTCGTCGCAGGTCGGCACGGTACCCGCCAGCCGGCGGGAGCGGTGGTCGCGCCGGCGGCGCTTGGCGCTGGCACTCGCTCTGTTGCGCGATCGGGCCTTCGACCTGCTGTTGTCCGGCGAGAGCGAATTCGCCGCTATGCCCGATCTGATGCCGCGTCTCGCAGCTTCAGCGGCCGGCGTGCTCTGCCACACTCTGCGCTACGATTGAGAGCGAAAGCTATGTACAGCGTTACGGTGAGCCATCATATCATGGTCGCGCACAGCCTTGTCGGCACCGTATTCGGACCGGCGCAGCAGCTCCACGGCGCGACCTTTGTGGTTGAGGCCGAGCTGCGCCGGGAGGCGCTCGATGCTGATGGTATCGTCTGCGACATCGGCCGCTCTCTCGATCTGTTGAAGGCCGTGCTGGGCGAGCTGGATTACCGCAATCTCGACGAGTTGGCAGAGTTCCGCGGCCGCAACACGACTACCGAATTCCTCGCCGGCGAGATCCACCGCCGGCTGGCGCGGCGGGTTCGCGAGGGGGAACTCGCGACCGACGCCGCGTCGATCCACAGCCTCCGGGTGGTGCTGCGCGAGACACCGGTCGCCTGGGCGGCCTATGACGCACCGATTGGATGAGCGAAATCGCCTTCGTCGTTCCGGGTCGGCTCGACCAACTGACAGGCGGCTATCTGTTCGATCGTCACATCGTCGAGGGCTTGCGATCGCGCGGACGGTCGGTCCGAGTGATCGAGCTGTCGGTGCATGATTCAACGGCGAACGGCGCGATATTCGCACCCCTCCCCGACGGCAGAAAGATAGTGGTTGACGGCCTCGCGCTGGCCGATCTCGGAGAGGTGGTTGCGGCGCAGGCGCGCCGCCTGCGTCTCGTCGCCTTTGTCCATGGCCCCCTGGCGCTGGAGACCGACCTTTCGCCCGCCGCGGCGAAGAGAATCGCCCTGCTCGAAGCGGGAATATTGTCGCGGGTTCGCGGCGTCCTCTGTCCGAGCCGCAAAACCGCCGCGGCACTCGAAGGCTACGGCATCTCATCCGAGCGGATCGCCGTCGTCCCACCCGGGACGGCAAAGCCGGAGCGGCCTCCGAGAGCGCGGCGCGGCCCGGTTCGCGCGCTGCTCTGTGTAGCGAACCTGGTCCCGCACAAAGGCCACGAGCTGCTCGTGGATGCACTCGCCCGGCTCCGGGATCTCGACTGGACCCTCGTTTGCATCGGATCGCTCGAGCGCGACCCGGCAACGGCGCGAGCGGTCAGCCACGAGATTTTGGCCACAGACCTTGGCCTGCGCATTACCCTGGCCGGCGAGTGCGCGCCGGAAAGTGTGGCACGTGCCTATCGAGAGGCCGATGCCTTCGTCTTGCCGTCCTTCCACGAGGGCTACGGCATGGTCTATGCGGAAGCGATGGTCCATGGCTTGCCGGTGATTGCGACGACGGCGGGTGCCATCCCCGAAACGGTGCCGCCTCAGGCCGGGCTCCTCGTACCGCCGGGTGATCCGGCGGCTCTGGCGCAGGCTTTGCGGCAGGTGATTACAGAGCCTGCTCTCGCCGCACGCCTCGCCGCGGGCTCGCGCGCTGCGGGGGCCCGTCTGCCGGATTGGCCGCAGGCGACCGAGGCATGGGAAAGGGGATTCGATCGCCTAGCGGCGCTCGATCCGCCACCATGATGGGCGCCCGCTGGCAGCCGGTGCCGCGATCGTATAGGGTGGATCTGCTCTTTGGGGATGAGCCGGACCCGTTTCGCGGATAACCACGTTGCCGCGACGCTTGTCGGCGGGGATTTTCATGAGGGCTGGTCGCAGGATTTTAATCGTCGACGATGATGGCGCGTTACGCCAATCCCTGGCGGAACAGCTCGAGCTGAACAACGAGTTCATCTGCGTGGAGTGCGGCACGGCGGCGCGGGCGCTGGAGATCGTCGGCAACCAACGTTTCGACACGATCGTTCTCGATGTCGGCCTGCCCGACATGGACGGGCGGGAATTGTGTCGCCTGTTGCGCGGTGCGGGGATCCGGGTACCGATCGTGATGCTGACCGGGGCGGACAGCGAGCCCGACACGATCCTTGGACTTGAGTCCGGCGCCGACGACTATGTGACGAAGCCGTTTCGGCTGAGTGTCCTGCTCGCGCGCCTGCGTGCACACCTGCGCCAGAGCGAGCACAGCGATGATGCGGTGTTCAATATCGGCCCGTACACCTTTCGCCCCGGCGCCAAGCTGCTGACCGATGCGAGCGGCCGCAGAAAGGTGCGGTTGACCGAAAAGGAGACCGCGATCCTCAAATACCTCTATCGCGCCGGCGATAGGGCGATCGGACGCGACACGCTGCTGGGCGAAGTGTGGGGCTACAATGCCGGGGTGACCACGCATACGCTGGAGACCCATGTGTACCGCCTTCGTCAGAAGATCGAGCGCGATCCGACGCGCGCCGAGATCCTGGTGACCGAGCCGGGCGGGTATCGTCTCGTTCCCTGAAATCGGCGGCCGGTGGGCAAGCGTTTTGGTAAAGCCCTGACCCGCCTGGTCGTCGGACTGAGCGCGGTCGAAAAGCCCTGGCGGCGCATCGACACGCGGCTACGGGTCATCGAAGGGCTCCTGGCTCGCCAGCGTGTCGAGACGCGGCACGGCCCGCTGTATTTTGTGACGACCCATCCGCAAGCCCTGCAATACCCGCGCGAATTCGAGACACGGGAGCCGGAAACCCTCGCCTGGATCGATTCGTTTGAGACGCCCTGCCGGTTTTGGGACATCGGTGCGAATATCGGTGTGTTCTCGATCTACGCGGGCTTGCGGGCCGGCATCGAGGTTCGCGCCTTCGAGCCGGCTGCTGCCAGCTATGGAGCCCTTTGTCGCAATATCGAGGCGAATGGGCTCGGCGACCGGGTGCAGGCGTACTGCGTCGCTATCGGCGAACGCACGGAGCTCGGCAGGCTGTACCTATCTGCAACGAATGCCGGCAGCGTATACAACGCCTTCGAAAGCACGGATGATTGCTTCGGCAACGAGATTGCAGTCGCCTTCCGCCAAGGCGTGATCGGCTTTTCGATCGACGGCTTTCGTCGCCTGTTCGGACTTCCGGCGCCGAATTATCTGAAGATCGACGTCGACAGCATCGAGGAGCGGATACTGGCCGGTGCTTCCGAGACATTGCGCGATCCGGATCTCCGATCCGTGTTGATCGAGCTCGAAGCGGCGGACACGCCACGCAACGACCGGCTGGCGGAGGCTCTCGAAACCGCCGGGCTGGGTCGCACTTTACGGAGTGGGCGAAACCAAGGGGGTGTGGTCAACGCGATCTTCACGCGCGCCGCAGCGCGCGTGGTCGCCGAGCCTCGCGGCAATCGTCCGGTACCCTGACGACGAGCGATGTCGCCGGTCGGGCTCTTGATCAGCAGTGGGGCGGATAGTGGTTACTTCCCGCTGCTGCGCGATACGGTCCTGTCGATCCTGGCGCAACGCCGAGATGCGGCGATCGGGATTCTCGATTTCGGGCTCCTGCCGGAGCAACGGGAATGGTTGGCCGAACAGGTTACCCATCTGGTTCGCCCCGATTGGGACATTGATTTTCCGCATCGCGAGCATACCCCCGAGACGCGCAAGGCACAGCTCTCGAGACCTTTCCTGCGGCGCCATTTCCCCGGTTACGAGACCTATCTATGGATCGACGCGGATGCTTGGCTGCAGGACTGGCGCGTCGTCGAGCTCTACCGCGCAGCGGCGGGACGCGACAAGCTCGCGATCACTCCGGAAATCGATCGCGCCTATAAGCGCCACTACAAGCGGCCCAAAGTCTTCGGCTGGACCCTCAGCTGGAAATGCTATCGCGAGGCCTTCGGCTGGCGCGCGGCGGACCGACTCGGCCGTAATCCGATGGTCAACTGCGGGGTTTTTGCGCTCCATCACGACGCCCCACACTGGGATGCCTGGGCGCGAGTAATCGGACAGGTCGCGCAGCGCACCCGGTTTTTCTACATCGAGCAAACCGCTCTCAATTACGTGATCTTCGCCGAGCACCTGCCGGTCAACTTTCTGCCCGCCTATTGCAATTGGATGCCGGGCGACGCCGCGCCGGCGTTCGATGCGGCTGCCGGCCTGTTTGTCGAACCCTATGCCCCACACCAAGTCATCGGCGTCATGCACCTCGCGGGCGAAGCCGCGAAATCGGGGATTTTCCGGCTGCGCCGACTGGATGGCGGCGAAGTCGAGACGTCGCTGCGGTACGGCGACACCCGCGCCCTAGTTTCACGCTATCCGCAGCCGCTCGGAGGCGAGGCGAGCGCCTTCGGCGAGCGCCGTTAGTTTCGCCCAGACAACGTCCTCGGCGACGCGGCCCATCCCGGCCGAAGTGTCGAAGCCGCAATCGGTGCCGGCGATCACGCGATGCGGGTCGCCGATCGCGGCGGCGACCCGCTCGATCCGGTCGGCGACGGCCTCGGGGTGCTCGACAAAATTGGTCAAGCTGTCGATCACCCCGGCGATCAAGATCTGGTCCTCGGCCAGCGGCACCTTTTCGAAAACGCGATACTCATGGGCGTGCCGCGGGTTGGCGAACGGGAAGAAGAAGCCGCCGACATCGGCCGTTCGGATAATCGGCAAGATGTCGGCGAGCGGCACGTCACAATCGTGCGGCCCCTCGTAATTGCCCCAACAGACATGCAGCCGCACCCGGTCGCGCGGGATGTTTTCGAGGGCGATGTTGATCGTTGCGACGACCCGCTCGACAAAACCGAGGAAATCGCCGAGCGGCCGGTCTTGGTACGACAGGTGGCGTTCGAGAGCGAGATCGGGGCAATCGAGCTGCAGCAGAAAGCCGCGCCGGACGATCGTCTCGTATTCCTCGCGCAGCGCCGCCCCGACTGCTGCGAGATAGGCCTCCTCGCTGTCGTAATATTCGTTCTTCATGGCACCGGCGATAATCCCGGGAGAAGGTGCAGTCAGGAATGGCTCGACAAAATGTGTGCCGGTCTCGTCGAGAGCCGCCTGGAAGTCGGAACACTCGGCCTCGACCGCGGCAGGCCCGAGATAACGGACCTCGTCGATCGCCTTGGGCGGCCCCATGTTGCTGACCGCCGCTCTGGCGGCGAGCTGCTGCTCCATCATTTGCCTGAAGACCGGGTAGCGCATCGCGTCTGCGCGCGTCCGGCGCTGCCACGATCCGCCAAACCCGCTCATCCGGTGGCGGATATGAAGAAAGAACCCTTCGCGCTGCTGCTCGCCGTTATTGCCGATGTCAACACTCGCTTCGGCCTGCTTGCGC